>WRMK01000209.1 GCA_009777155.1 Oscillospiraceae bacterium | reverse complement strand
TCGAGCTGGTTTAAAAGAGGGTGGAGAAGTCTGCGGAGGTTGGGCGGGAGTATACACCCAAGTTGAGGAAGTAAATGTGGTCGTTTTTTTGGGGGTGGTGGTGGGGGATTTTTTGTTTTTCAGTCTTGAGCCGTCCTTTCCCTGTGCCTTTGAAAAGAAAAAAGCCGTGACCGAAATTATCGGCACGGCTTTATGTTATTGTTGAAGGCGCAATTCTTCGGCCCTTTCACGCGACAAGCCTGTCATTCGCATAACTTTTTCAACAGAGTCGCCACCGTTAAACAGATTTTTGGCGATTTCAAGCATCCCCTCGGTACGCCCTTCGCTTCTTGCAGCACGCACATACATATTATGGTCGCGCCGCGCCTTTTCCCTGCGTTCGTAAGCTTCACGGGCTTTCTCGTCCGCGGACAACTCGCGCAACTTAACAACAGTCGGTTGAAACTGCGGGTTTCTCTCAGCTAACATGTTCAACTCCTCCTCTGTTTCGGCATTGATAAACTTCGCCCAATCGTACAATTCCGTGCCGTCTGCGTTGGTCGGCAGTTTATCTAATTCAAGGGTGTGAATTTCCAACAAATCGGAAAATTCAACGCCCGCTTCTTGGTCGTACATCACAAAACGATGATGATATTTCGCACTATCGGGTATCAGAGTGTTTTCTAAAATTACTATGCTTATAACTTTCTTGATTGTGTCGTATTCATCGCCGCTCCCGATTTGCTCTGTGATTAATTTAGAGCTGTAAAAAATTATACGCTCCTTTAGCTCAGGAGAAATTCGGAGTTGGATTTCAATATGAATCGTCTTTTTGCTCTTAGTACGGAGTTTAACGTCAATAATCGCCAACTTATCGCCGTCGAACTCGCGCAGCAAGTGCGGGTCGGCTATTTCAAGCTCGTCATAATCGTCATCGGACAAGTGCAAAAAAGATTTCAAAAATCTTACAAGCTCGCCTGTGTCACGCTCGTCTGCGAAGAAGAGCCGAAAGACAATATCGCTCTTAACGGGTAGAATCTCTCGCACTATCCTTTTACTCAAAACCATACCTCCCATCTTACTAATTTCATTTTACCATGTTTTTGGGGATTTGTCAAGAAAATTTTTTATTTATCGCAAAAATAATATACAATCAAAATAAAGCCCCTTATGCGGCTTACAGAAAGGAAAAAAATTATGAAAACTTATGCTTATGTCAGAGTGTCTACCGCCGACCAGTGCAAAGATAGACAAATTTTATCAATGCAAGAACTCAAAATCCCGCCGGAAAATATCTACACCGACAAGCAGCCGGGGAAGGATTTCGACAGGCCTGCGTACTCCGCTCTTGTCCGAAAATTGAGGTGCGGCGATTTGCTTTACATTAAATCCATTGACAGGCTCGGACGGAACTACGCGGAGATTCAGAACCAGTGGCGCATACTCACGAAAGAAAAGGGCATTGACATTGCCGTTATCGACATGCCCCTGCTCGATACGCGGCGGCACAAAGACCTTTTGGGGACTTTTATCAGCGATTTGGTTTTGCAAGTACTTTCGTTTGCCTCTGAAAATGAGCGGCTCGCCATTCGCCAACGCCAAGCCGAAGGCATTGCGGCGGCACGGAAGCGCGGCGTTCACTTTGGACGTCCTATAAAAAAGCCGCCTGAAAATTTCGGCGCGCTTGTCAGACAATGGGAGCGCAGGAATTTGCCGCTTTCGGTGGTTTTGGAGCGGACTGGGCTTAAAGAAGCCACGTTCTACAACCGTTTGCGAGAATACCGCGCCGCTAAAGGCAGGAAATGAACTATAAAAAGGTGTACTTTTTTATAATCCGCTTTAATTATATGGTATACCATATATTTCCTGTCTTGTCAACCCTTTTTCGTTAAATTTCACGAAATATTTTCGCTGATTTGTAAAAATGCGCTTGAAAAGGGCTTCTATAAAAAAGTACACAATTTTATAGTAGCCTAAAGCGGCTGAAAAAAACTAATGCCAATGCGCAATTTCTTTAAAAACGAGGAAGGACAGCGAGACGAAATGATAATTTTGTCTACGCGGCAAGGAGAAAACATGATTAAAAAGCCTATTTCAGTACTTATCGCAATAGTTTTGACTTTGGGGACGATTTCCCTTTCATCGGCGCAAGAGGAGAACACCGGGCCCACAATCACGGTTGGCGAGGTGGCAGGGGTACAGGGCGAAACCGTTGATGTGCCTGTGTTTATCAGCAACAATAGCGGGATTGTTGCATTTTACGTCAACGTGAGGTATGACAATACCAATCACGAGTAAAAAACAGCCAAAGAAGCAAGTCTTGCGAAGATAAAAGCCAAAAGCCCGTCGTCCGAGCGGACTTTCGAGGCGTTTTGAATGCCCGTTTTCTGATTAATCCAGTTAAAAAAAAGACTCAATGGCTTGCCGTGCCCGCGAAACGGCGGCAGAATATGCCTTTTCGGTAGCTCCCAAAACCTTTTGCCCCTTCTTTAATTTAACCGGGGTAAAAACGCGAACATTCCGCTCTGCAAGCGCGT
>WRMK01000208.1 GCA_009777155.1 Oscillospiraceae bacterium | reverse complement strand
AAACGGATTTATTAACCCCGAACCGTTGTCGGAAATTCTGCCGTTTATCGATGCGATGAACATAGATTTGAAGGCTTTTACTGCCGATTTTTACAAGAAAATTTGCGGCGATTTAGAGACCGTGAAGTCAACAATTGTGGCTGCGAATCGGAGCTGTCACGTGGAAATTTCAACGCTGATTATTCCGGGCGAGAACGATTCCGACGAGGAAATTACCGCGATTGCGAAGTGGATTTCTTCAGTTGACAAGGACATTCCGTGGCACATTTCGCGGTACTTTCCGCGCCATGAATACACGGTTCCCGCGACCGAACCCGCGACGATTTACAGGCTTGCGGAAATTGCGTGGGGCCACTTGAATTATGTTTATGAGGGGAATTTGTAAAGAATAAAAAATATTTTTCAAAAAACACTTGACATTTCCGAAAATTCATGGTAGAATAGAATTTATTAACTCAAGAAAGGTGGTGAAAGGCAAATGCAAACTATTTATTTCAGAAAAAAACAGTTAAGAAAAACAAATTATACCTGCAATTTCAACATTAGCAGTATAGTTTTGCCCGCCTTTCACCGTTTTTTAAGGACGTAATTGTCTGAAATAAACGATGAAACCCCGTGCGGACAAAACACCGCGCGGTTTTTTATATTTATTTTTGAAAGTAGACACACAGTTGTCAAGTTTATGTGGTATAATGTATCAAGAAACAATAAAAGGAGTGCAAAAAATATGCAGATAATTAAAGTAGAAAATCTAACAAAAAACTACGATTACTATTCAAAAGAACAGGGTTTGCGTAATTCTTTTAAGAATATTTTCGGTAGAAAAAAATTAGTCAAGGAAGCCGTCAAAAGTATTTCTTTCGGCGTTGAAGCGGGCGAAATCGTAGGTTTCATCGGGCCTAACGGCGCGGGCAAAACTACAACTTTGAAAATGCTGTCGGGGATTTTAGTGCCGACTTCCGGTAAAGCTGTCGTGAATAATTACACGCCGTGGGAGCGGAAAAAGCAGTTCAAGATGAACTTTTCAATCGTAATGGGGCAAAAAACTCAGCTGAATTTTGACCTGCCCGCGCTCGAAACTTTTTACTTGAATAAGCACATTTACGAAATCCCCGACAATGCCTTTAAGCAGACACTTGACGAGCTTTTGGAGTTGCTCAACGTCGGCGATTTGGCGAAGAAACAAGTGCGTAGATTATCGCTTGGTGAACGCATGAAAATGGAGTTCATCGCCGCACTTTTACACAAACCGAAAGTGCTTTTACTTGACGAGCCAACTATAGGCTTAGACTTAGTTTCCCAAAAGTCAATTCGGGAATTTATTAGGTATTATAACCAAAAAACCGGCGCGACAATTTTGCTCACAAGTCACTACATGGGCGACATCGAATCGCTCTGCAAACGTGCAATTATTATCAACGAGGGTAACATAGTCTACGACGGCTCTCTGTCTGACATCAGCGCGGATACAGGCTTAGTGAAAATCCTGAAAATTCGCTTGGAAAAAACTGTGCAAAAAAGTGAACTGAGTAGGCTCGGAGTTGTGCGGGAATATGACGATTCAAGTGTCACTTTGGAGGTCCCGCGTGATATTTTGAAGGAGACGTCGAAGGCTATTCTCGAGGAGTTACCGGTGCTGGATTTTACGATTGAAGATGTGCCGATTGAAGATGCAATTTCTTTGATTTATGCGAAGGGCGGTGATGTCTAAATTATGAAAAAATTTAGAAGTTTTAGAAAATATTCTACTACTGTTAAGCTCGGAATTCAAGAGGCGATGGAGTATAGAATCGACTTTTTATTTGGCTTAATTAACGGCAGTTTTTCGGTGTTTATACAGTTTTTTCTGTGGACTGCAATCTACGGCGGAAGCGACTCCGCGGTGCTTTACAACTACAGTTATCCGCAAATGATTGTCTACATAATTATGGCGGGAATCCTGCGTAGAATCACCACGACCGACTTTGAATATGAAATTGCGGACGACATCAGAGAGGGCAGTTTGAGCAGGTTTTTGGTGCAACCGATTGGGTATTTTCCGTACAGAGTTTTCCTGTTTCTCGGCAGAAAAATTTTGCAGTTTGCGGTGATAATTTTGCTGTCCGGAGTTATTTTGACAACTTTATATTTTACAATGGGCGCGGAGTTTCAACTTGTAAATATACTTGCGACTTTCGTGGTTGTACCGTTGTCACTTTTGCTGAATTGCGTGATGTTTTACTGCATTTCTATGACTGCTTTTTGGTTGACACGGTCGTGGGGCGTCTTCAACGGAATGCAGGTAGTGACAATGGTTTTGAGCGGCGGTGTGTTCCCGTTAGACGTTTTCGGTGAGCCTGTAAAAGCAGTGTTAATGCACCTTCCGTTTCAATTTATTGTCTACTTTCCGCTGAATATTATCTGCGGTAACACAAACGGAAGTGAGATAATTTACGGCATAATCGCGCAGATTTTTTGGATAGTTGTTGTATACTTACTGTCGAGAATTTTGTGGCGTGCGGGTATGAAAAAGTACATCGCGGCAGGCGGCTAATTTACAACAAACAGTTAATATTTTGGAGGTAATATGTTTAGAGAAATACAAAAACATCTTAGAATTTACGGGCATT
>WRMK01000207.1 GCA_009777155.1 Oscillospiraceae bacterium | reverse complement strand
TTGATTCCGTGGTTTGTCCCGAATTTTTGCAAAGCTAATCAGTAAAACCTCTCGGAACACCGGGTGGTTTTTTTGTGTTGGGTTATTTGACGGTTACTAAAATTGGTAACCGTCAAATACACCCATACCTACCCTAGCCGCTGCCATTCTGCTAACATGAAGCGGGAGGGATAGAAGTGGAAAGCAAGAAATGTGTGTACTGCGGAGCGGCGTTGCCGACATCGTCACAATTATATAAGCGCAAATATTGCGGCTATACATGCAGCAACAAACATAAATTGCGAATAAAGAAGCCCGATGTACAAACGAAATTATGGCAGCATAAGCCGGAAGTTTTTGAAGCCGCGATGGAAATGTACTGGAGCGGGCATGGCGGCGCGGCGATTGCGCGGCATTTCGGTATTCCTGTCAACACGGCATACAGTTGGATTCACGATTTCGGTGAAGGTCGAGTACGCGTAGAACCGGAGGTTAAACCCAAAGCAATCCGCCCGAGAATCAAGTCAGCCAAAGAGCGGTTCAAAGAAGCGGCGAGTGCCGAAGAATGGCTGGGTGCATTACGTGAGAACGCAGCGTTGGACGAAGAAACCTTAGTGGATTTACCCATACGCCTTGTTTGCGGAACGTTACACGGCCAAAGCGCCGGTAAACTCGCGGAGGTCATATCCGAAAGCCTGAAAGAAAACCCGCTTAGCGGAAAGAGCTATGCGTTTTGTAATAAATGCCGGAATGCGATAACGGTTATTTCGTGGAAATCTCCGATTTATGAGTTGTCGAGGTATGTAAAAGTCCACGGAACATTCATATGGCCGGGTGAAAACTTAGGACGGACAATTGAGGTTACGAGGGCGGAGTTTGAGCATTTTCTGTACATAAAAAAGCAAAACAAAACAGCGATAAATGTTGATTATATGGGGGTTTTGTGATATAAATAAGGCATGAAAACTACTGTAGAAATGGTAACGATACCTAGAACCGAATACGATAATCTTAAAACCGGTTACGCAGAACTATCTGCCAAAGTCGAATGGCTAATGGAACAATTCCGGCTTGCACAGCATCGCCGTTTCGGTGCGTCTTCCGAAAAGAGTGCGGATGGTAAATCGGAGCAGCTTAACCTGTTTAACGAAGGCGAAGTTTCTTCCGATATTCTTGTGCCTGAACCGGAACTCGTTGAAATCGAGAAACATTACCGCAAACGCAAAAACATGGTCAATGACAAACTGCCGAAAGAATTGCCGACGGAAACGGTTATACATGAATTACCGGCTGAAGAGCAAATTTGCCCGGAGTGCGATGGCCAGTTGCACGTCATGGGCAAAGAAACGTTACGGCGTGAATTGAAACTGATTCCGGCGAAAGCCATTATTGTGGAACATATCAGCAAAGTATATGCTTGCCGCAACTGCGAAAAAGATGACTGCGGTGTACCTATCATCAAAGCGCCTGTTGCCAATCCCGTAATCAAGGGTGGGTTTGCGTCACCGGAAGCGATTGCACATATAGCAACGCAAAAATTTGTAATGGCTGTTCCGCTTTACCGACAGGAGCAGGAATGGAATCGTCAAGGAATCAATATATCGCGGCAAACGATGTGTAACTGGCTGATAAAAGCAACGTTTCTCTGGTTGGAGCCGATATATGACGCGCTGAAGGAACTGCTTTGTATGCGCGACGTCATTCATGCCGATGAAACAACGTTACAGGTGTTGAAAGAAACAGACAAAACCGCACAAAGCAAGAGCTATATGTGGTTATACCGAACAAGTAGGTTGCAGACCCGAGCAGTTCGCGAAGCGAACGACCAGGGCGGGGATACGAATTGCCCGATAGTCTTGTACGAGTACCAGCCGGACAGGAAAGCCGAGCATCCGAGGTTTTTTCTGAAATCGTTCAGCGGTTATCTTCACACCGACGGGTACGAAGGCTATCATAATTTATCTGACAATATCAAGGTTGTTGGATGTTTTGCTCATGCGCGCAGAAAGTTTGATGAAGCGATTAAGGGGCTGCCTAAAAAAGACCAAGCCGATTCAATAGCGATGATAGGTAAACGATTTTGCGACAAGTTGTTTTCACTTGAGCGTGATTTTGCTGAATTAACAGCCGAAGAAAGGTTTCAAAAACGACAAGCATTATCGAAACCTGTTTTTGATGAATTTTATGAATGGCTGGAGCCATTAAATCCGCCGCCCAAGACGGGGTTTTATACTGCCGTTGTTTACGCGCGGAATCAGCGCGAATATCTAGAACGCTATCTTGAGGACGGTCGCCTTGAAATCAGCAATAACCGCGCCGAACGCAGTATTAAACCTTTTGTTATCGGTCGGAAGAATTGGCTTTTCGCTAATACTCCGCGCGGCGCAAAGGCAAGTGCGATTTTATACAGCATAATCGAAACGGCTAAAGAAAACGGCTTGAACCCATATGAATATCTGACATATATTTTCAAAAACGCTCCCAATGGGGACATCCGCAACAATGTTAATAATTTGGAACGCTTGATTCCGTGGTTTGTCCCGAATTTTTGCAAAGCTAATCAGTAAAACCTCTCGGAACACCGGGTGGTTTTTTTGTGTTGGGTTATTTGACGGTTACTAAAATTGGTAACCGTCAAATACACCCATA
>WRMK01000206.1 GCA_009777155.1 Oscillospiraceae bacterium | reverse complement strand
GCCATCACCCGCAGCCCCCGCAACCGCCGCAACCGCCCCCGCAATTCGCGGTTTTCGGCTCGCAAGTTTCGGGGTCGTCGCCCTCGCAGGACATGGCGATTATCTGATTGACACGGTTAATTAGCACGTCAATTTCGGCCTTCGCTGCGCTGAACGCCCGCATGTTCGGGTTCGACATGATTTCGTTGTAGGTCTCACGCATTTTTTCGTTGAGAATGTTGATTTTTTCTTGGTCTTTTTCCGGTTTTGCGGCCTCGAGGGTCAAGTTTTCGCGCTGTAAATTGAACTCGCCGATGAGGTTTTGCAGTGCCTCATCGCTGTCGTTGTGGGACTTTGCCGCGGTGTAATTCTTGTACCGCTCGTCCGCCTGAATAGCCTTGCCAAGCTCTCTTGCTGTTTTGATTACGTCCATTGTTGTTTCTCCTTATTATTTATTAAATATATTTATTTTTTGTATTTCTATACATTCATTTCCGACAAAAACCAACTTAACGACCCAAGGCATAATGTTCACCATCTCCATAAAATCCTCGAAGCCGTATGTATTTTCGTAGTGGTTTATAATTGTCGAAAGTGCAGTACCGTGTGTTCCTATTGCTATGTTTTGGTTTTTGTATACTGCCAAAACATCATTAAGTGCCGCAATATTCCGCGCTTGCACATCGGCTAAACACTCGCCGTCCGAGTGGGTGTAGTTGAAATCAGCCCATTGGTGCTTGATGAAATCGAAAAAGTGCGCGTGATGTCTGCTCCAATCGCTGTCGCTTTTCCGCTCCCTAAAGCCGTCTATTTTCACTACCTCAAAATTATTTTGTGCGGCGAAATCCGCCACCGTGTCAACTGCGCGTTTATAAGGGCTTGAAAGCACGGCGTCAATGCCCTTATCGCTCAAAAATTCAGTAACCAAACGGCAGTCGGAACGTCCTTTTGCGGTCAGTGGGCGGGTTTCGCCGTCATGCACAGAAAAATCCGACTCCGCGTGCCTTACAAAATATATATTTGTCATTTGAGTAACCCTTCCTGCACATATTTGAATATAAACCACTAAATTACAACTAAAAACTATCCACTGTCAACTCTCCGACAAGCGCCCACGGCAACGCCCTCGTAACCCTCACATCCGCGAACTCGCCCGCCTTGACCGCCCCCGAAAAGTCCACGATAATCCCCTGACGGCTCTTGCCCGTTTGTAGTTGGGGGTCGCTCCTGCCTTGCCCCAAGCACAAAACCCGCAAAGTTTTTCCTATATATCGCTCATATGAACGTTCGCCGATTCGCCCTTGCAAGTCCAGCAATTCCTTGAACCACGCCGACTTTTCGTCCGCGCTGATGAAATCCGCCATTTCAGCGGCTTTTGTGCCCTCCCGCTTGCTGTAAATGAAGGTGTACGCCGAGTCGAAGCCGATTTTTTCCACCAAGTCGAGTGTGTCCTTGAAATCCTCGTAAGTCTCGCCCGGGAACCCCACCAAAATGTCGGTGGTGAGCGAGATTGCGGGGATTTTCGCCTTTGCGTACGCGGCCAATTCCATGTACTGCTCGCGGGTGTACCCGCGGTTCATCAGCGACAAAATTCTGTTGCTCCCCGACTGGACAGGCAGGTGCAAGTGCCGCGATATATTCCTACTATTTGCAATAAAATCCAACAGTTCTCTACCGCAATCTTTCGGGTGGCTTGTCATGTAGTCGATAATAAACTCGCCGGGGATTGAATCCAACTCGCGGAGCAGGTCAATAAAACCATAATTACTGCCTTTTCCAAAGGAATTCACGTTCTGCCCGAGCAGAAGTATATCTTTTCTGCCCTCTGCAATTAATTCTTTGACTTCCGCGACAATATTTTCGGGTCTACGAGAGACTTCGCGCCCCCTAACGAGCGGCACAACGCAGTAGGTGCAGAAATTATCACAGCCGTTCATAATCGGCACATTCGCCGTGTAAAGCCCCTCACGAAGCGGCTTTACGCCCTCGTGACTATCGCCGTAACTGCCGCCCGCCTCACCTATGTTAATTACTGTGCTTTTTCGTTCGTTACTGCCCACTTTTGCTATTATTTCCGGCAAACGGCTCAATATGTCAGTGCCGATTATTGTATCTATAAAGGGGAATTTTGTTTTGAATCGTTCAGCAATGTTACTTTGCTGAGTCATACAGCCGCTTAAAACTATCACCGTCTCGGGCTTGTCCGCCTTGAGCTTTTTCAGTGCGCCGACATTGCCGAAAACCCGCTGCTCGGCGTTCTCACGGACGGCGCAGGTGTTGAACAGTATCAGGTCGGCTTCCTCGGCCGTCTTCACGATTTCAAAGCCCGACAGTGCCAAAAAACCGCTAATTTTCTCACTATCGGCGAAATTCTGCTTACATCCGTAGGTTCTGATGTAGGCTTTTTTAACATAATTATCCATTTTATTATTGTACAATTTTTTCGGGGAAATGTCAAGGGGTAATTTCGGGGCAGGGGGCGGCAGGGGTATGGGGGTGGTAGGGGTACGGCGGCGCAAATAACCGCACGCCCGCGTACTACGCTTGTTTAAGTATAACTTTCTCGAGCCGAACCGTTGATAAGTAGCACAAGCCTAATGCGAGTGCAAACTGTTTTTGCCGATAAAGCCTATTAAATCGTAAGGGGATAAGTTTCATGACGAGGAAGTGGGATTTGTACGGTTTGTGTGGCGGGCTGGCGGGTTTTTTGCGCCGCCCTACCCCTTCCACCCCCCTACCCCCT
>WRMK01000205.1 GCA_009777155.1 Oscillospiraceae bacterium | reverse complement strand
GTTAATGTAAAGGTGTTATCTAAGCCTATATCGGACAGCATTTTCAAGTATACATCTACGTTTCCGTCTTTGTCAACGGTGATATACTCGATAATGCGTGATAACATTTCGTTTGTGAAGTCTTCTGTTTTGAGAACCGTGTCGATGTCTTTGAAAGTATCGGTTAAGGCTTGTTCAAGAATATCGCTTTTGCTGATGTTGCTTTGGACTAACAGTAAGTCTGATTCATGGCGTTCGATTTCGAGGTTCAGCTCCTTGCTTTTGTCGCGGAGTTCTTCGATTGTGATTACATCATTGTTGAACATTTCCATATATTTTTGCTTGGATTTGCGGGCTTTGTTGAGTTTTGCGGTTATGACTTTCTCGGAAGTGAGGTTCTCGTCACGTTGCTTGTATTGTCGATTAAACTCGGCAATCATACTGTTTACCACGCCCTGCTTGTCCTTTAGAATCGCGGTGAAATAATCGCGGATTTCAGCAAGAAGCACCGCTTCATCAATTGCGACTTTGTTCTCGCAGCTCCCTGTGCCGTTGATGTTTCGCCCACTGCAAGCCCAGCGAACGTAGGTGTTTTTGTAGGTGTACGAAAGGCGGCGGTAGGAGTAACCGCAGACAGAACAGCGGATTAGCTTGGTGAAAACGTGCTTGCCTGTATTTCTTTCGCCCGTAATTTTGAAGCTTTCGGTGCGTTCGTCCAACTTCTTGCGAGCTTCTTCAAAAGTCTTGTCGTCAACGAGCCGCAGTTCCGGGCGTTCGACGATTATCCAATCGTCCTCGGCTTTTGCCTTACGCACGCCGGTCAAGAAATCCTCGACTTCTTCCTTGCCGTTGATGATTTTGCCGATGTAAATCTCGTTGGTAACAATTCGGGCGATTGCGTTCTGCGACCACTGACAGCCGCGTTTTGTGGGAATCTTCTCGCTGTTAAGCTGATTGCAGATTTTCCGTGCGCCCCAGTTTTCCTTTGTGTATAACTCAAAGACACGCTTGACCACCGCGGCTTCGGCCGGGTTTATGTTAAGGTTGAACGGGTCGCCGACGATTTTGTCATAGCCGTAGATGATGTTCGGGACTTTGCCTTTTTCGGCGTTAAGCCGCTTGCCGAATTTCACCCGCTTTGAGGTATTCGCGCTTTCCTCCTGTGCAATCGCCGACAGCAAAGTCAGCATAAACTCCGAGCTTTCGGAAGAAGTCTGGTCGTAGTTCACGAAGACGACTTTCACGCCGAGTTCTTTCAGTCGGCGAATACTCGTGAGAAAGTCCACGGTGTTGCGGGCAAGGCGGGAGACGTCCTTTATCAGCACAAGGTCGAATTCGCCTCGCCCTGCGTCCGACAGCAGGCGGAGGAGTTGCGGGCGGTTTTTCATTTTTGTGCCGCTTTTGCCCTCGTCGGCGTAGATGCGGACGAGGTTGTAGGCGTTTTTCTTTGCGTAGTCCTCGAAGAACTTTTGCTGTGATTCGAGGGAGTTGAGTTGGTCTTCTTTGTTGGTGGAGACGCGGCAGTAGGCGACGACTTTTGTGTTTTTCATGGGTTAGATTTTCCTTTGGCTTTTCTGTAACAACTATATTATAGCACGGGTGTGAGTGTTTGTCAAGGAAAAGTTTTTGAAATAAATCGCACCGAAATCCTACCAAACTTCAAACACAAAATACCGCATAAAGCGGAACGATTTTCTTCCCGTCGGTAAAGCCGAAATTTTTTGCGGACAGCTTAATAACATACTTTGGCTTGTAGTTTTCCGCATAAACTTTCAAGCTTTTTGCCTGAGTATTGTCCGCACTTTTAACTTCGACGGGAACAATCGTGCCATCGCGTTGAATGACAAAATCGACCTCTGCACCACGCTCGGATTCCCAATAATAGGTGGTGTAGCCGTTCATTGTCAGATGCACATTGACGTAATTCTCCGCCATACCCCCCTTGAAATGCTCGAGTTCGTCCGACATATACAAAATGTCCTGTGCCGGCAATTCTTTTTTGGCACACAGCAACCCCAAATCCGAAACATAGATTTTGAAAGAGTCTATGTCTTTGTTGTCGTCAAGCGGCTTTCGCGGACGAAGAACCTTATAAACTCGGTGAACAATCCCCGACAGACTGAGCCACTCAATGGCGTTCTCAAACTCAGCCGCTCTGCCACCTTTTTTAATCAGCTTGTACTGAAAACGGGTATTCTTTTTGGAAAGCTGAACGGTGATATTGTTGTAGGTTAGACGGGTTTTCTTTATTTCGTTTTGGTTGTTATACTTGCTCATGTCGTCGAGATAATTCGCCAAAATTGTGGATTGAATATTGCGGATAAGAATGTAATTTCCGGTTTCGGCAAACTGCAAAACGCATTCCGGCATACCGCCCACAACGAGATATTGGCGGTAATACTGCATAGCCGAATCGTGGAGTGCAGAGGGCATCGAAGAGTCGGTGTCAAAACACTCTCTGATTTTTTTTGACAAAGATTCCTGCCCCATCGCGATTAAAAACTCCTCAATGTCCATCGGGTACATCGTTTTTACGTCCACTTTCCCGACCGGAAAAGAAAACTCCTCGCGATTGACCGCAACGCCAAGCAGACTTCCTGCCACGATGATGTGGTATTCGGGGGCTTCCTCGCAAAAGTATTTGAGAGAAGTTAGTGCACGCTCACAAACCTGCACCTCGTCAAACACGATTAAGGTTTTTTCTTTCACAATTGTCTGCCCCGAAATGTGGGAAAGCAGCGGAACAAGATGAGCAGGGCTGACATCCTCATCA
>WRMK01000204.1 GCA_009777155.1 Oscillospiraceae bacterium | reverse complement strand
GTGGGCGGGAGTTGCGGGGTTGTGCGGGGTTGCGGGGTTGTGCGGGATTGCGGGGTTGAGCGGGGGTGCGGGGGTGTGCAAGGGCACGGCTTGCCCCGGTAGAATTTCGCCGTCCCCCACCGCAAGCACGCCGACCTGCTCCCAAAAAAGCAGAGCGTCTTGCACATCGTCGGGCTTTACATTTGTGCTTACGGAAATCGTTTCGGCAGAAATTTCATATCCCGCGTTTTTAAGAACAAACAGCAAAACTTTGAGGTTGGTGCCGCTTGCAAGTTTTATGTAGTTGTCAACAACGGCGTTCGGGACGGCGAAAACGCCGTTCCACGCGCCGAGATTAAGCTTGTGGTTAATTTTTTCCGCCGCCTTTCTTATAAATAAAGTTGACGATTGCGAAACTCACGGACGCGCATTGCGCGCCCCTACATATGGCGATTTAGTTTAGTTGTCCATCTACATATTGTAGAGGCGGGCATTGCCCGTCCGCTAAACGATGAGTTTCGCAATCGCCTAATAAAGTACGCCGAAATTTATTATATCATATTTCAAAAGAAAATGCTATAGTTTTGCGAAAATATTCTGCGGGCGTTTTCGGTTATGTGAAACTGACCGACTACAACAGAAAACCTGCGCGGTTTCCCACGCAGGTGACTTTCTTAATTTGGTTTTCACTCCCGCTTCCGGGTGCGTGAAACACTTGAACCTTATAATTTTTATTTAAACGCCTTGGCGATAAATCCGGCGTACAACGGGCTTCTTTACGCCCCTCGCACTTCTAATACCGGCATATAAAGTACTACTTTATGTGCCAAGGTATCTGCGCTCACTGCTCCTGTTTAAGCCATTCAACCGGTGAAGACCGACACTTAAACCCGTTGCACCTCAGACCGTTTGAGTCCTGCGGGTCAACCGCGATTTCAAGCTCCGCTTAATCGGCGCACGAGCCGCCAAATACGCTCGACACTACTCTTTCTGCATCCATGGGACTCGCTTCCTTTCTCGGTTGGATTTACACAATTTTTATTTACGGAAAAACTATGTATTTTGGCATCGGTCGCGGCCTACCTTGCTGTGAAATAAGCAACTGCGTTCAGCCGTAACTCCCGCCCTACCTCGGTTCGATTCCCGCGCCGTCTTCCTCGGTTTTCGCCGATTTTTTTGGAAAACCCCCGGAACTCTCTGCCGTAATCTAATAATATCATATAAAATAGCCCGTGTCAATTGGCAAAATCACCAAAGTTTTCAACAATTGTTTATTAATATTGCTGTATTAATAAAATTAAAAATACAGTTATTTCTTATTGACAAGTGAGCGAAAATGGTGTATAATGAGATTACAAGTAAATAAATCGAAGGGATAAAATAAATATGGACGATTTGGAAAAAGGCGTGGACACCGAGGATTTTGAGCCGGAAATAGTCGAGCTTGACGGTGAGAAGTTTGAAATTATCGACGCTATGGAGCTTGAGGGCGTGAATTATTTCGCGCTTATACCTTACAGCGACGGCGATGACGACGACGACGAGGACACGGAATTCATAATTCTGCGCGAAATCGAGGAGGGCGGCGAGTATTTTCTTGCGACTATTGACGACGATGAGACCGCGGATAAAGTCGGCGAGCTGTTTTTGGCGCACTTTGATGAGTTGTTTAGTGAGCTGGAGGAGTAGTTGAGGGCTGCGAACCAAACCTCGGCGGTTCGGTACGCTCGTGAGACTTGTTAAGAGGGTGCGAACCCAAACCCCGGCGTTTCAATAAAACATCAAAAGTCCGCAGTGCCCCTCAAATACCTTACAAAAATTTTACTGCTTCGTGCGTTTAAGTATGGTTGTTATAATCCAACACATGACAATCGGGATTTCTGCTCTGTCAGCGGATTGCAGACCTCCCCGCGCGGCTTGCCGTCGGGACGAAGGGAGCGTGAACCTGCAGGCGAATTTTACCCACCCTGCTTAGTGCGGGTTTTATGTTCCATACCACGGCGTTAGCGGTTTGCACCCCTCTCTTACGAGAGGGGTGTTTTTATGCGGTTTTGTGGGGTTTGATGTTTGGGGTAGTGTCGGCTCTCCTTTCACGTTTTGATTTCTATGGCTTGTATTATTCCCGTACCTTTGTTTTAAGGCAACTTTCCCTCCTTCTTCTATCGCCACGGTCAGACATCACACAGCACCTACCCAACACCCATCGCCGTGTCCTATGGTCACCTAAACCGCAGGTTTTATGTCGGGAAACTTTCGCGCTAATCTTTTCAAAATTGGTACAAATCGCACTCCCGATTCGCCCGGGTGATACATCTCATTACCGTGAAATTCAACGGTTATTGTTTTGCGATATATTATCGCTGTATACCCATCATATCACACGCCCGCAAACTCGTACGCCTGCAAACTCGCTCGCCCCTACAGCAGAATTTTTCATTACAGAAAAATATTCACGAATGTAAGGGCGAACAGGCATTAAAGCCCGCCCCTACATCGCCTCCCCCAATTCAAGCATCAACCGCGCCAACGCCCCCGCGCCGGTCATGTTCCACGCTTCTATGCCCAAATCGGCGGCTCTTTTGTGGGCGGCGTAGATTTGAAGGTTCGCGCCGCCTTGCAGGCATTGTGAGACTGCGATTACGCGCACGCCACCGGTCACGAGTGCGCCGAGTTTTTCGAGGAGCGCGGGGGGTATGCCGCCGAGACCGTAGCACTCGCAGATTACGCCTTTGTAGCCTTTTTCGAGCAGGAAATCCGCTATGTCGGGGTGGATTTGCGGGGTGATTTTGAGGTAGAAGACGTCCTCGC
>WRMK01000203.1 GCA_009777155.1 Oscillospiraceae bacterium | reverse complement strand
AACGTAGAGACGACCGGGGTGGGTCGGCAGGGGGCAGGGGGTCTATGTCCGCGCCGAGTGCGGTTTCGCAGGCCCGCTTTTTGCAATTGATAAAGTTTAACTTTCTCGAGCCGAACCGTTAGTAAGTAGCACAAACCCAATGCGAGTGCAAACTATTTACGTAGATGAAGCCTATTAAGTCGTGAACTTGTAAGGTCGCAATCGAGGAAGTAGAGTCTGAACAGCCTGTGTGGCGGGCTGGCGAAACCGCACTCGGCGCGGACATAGACCCCCTGCCCCCTGCCGTCCCACCGCCCTCAGGTCGTCCGTCTGAAAAAATTTTACACTTGTGCAATAAATCGCACAATGTAGGGGCGAACTGTGTTCGCCCGTGAAACTTGACTGTGTGCGGGCGGTGCAAAGCACTGCGATTCTTTGCGGTAGAGCAGACATAGACCCCTACTACCCCCGCCGTCCTCACAGAAAGCGGTGAAATTTTGAGAATCATCTTCATGGGTACGCCCGAATTTGCAGTGCCTGCGCTTGACGCTTTGCGACGGGCGGGGCATGACATCGTCGGCGTTTTTACACAGCCGGACAAGCCGCGTGACCGCGGCAAGAAAATTAAATTCACGCCTGTCAAGGAATATGCGGTGGAGCATGGCTTGGAAGTTTTTCAGCCGCTGTCGCTCAAAAAGGGCGAGGACGGCGCGAAAAGTTTCGAGCTAATCAAGCGGCTTTGCCCCGATGTTATTGTCGTTGCGGCGTATGGGCGAATTCTGCCGCGGGAAATTCTCGATTTGCCGCGGTTCGGGTGCGTGAATATTCACGCGTCGCTTTTGCCGCGGTGGCGCGGGGCTTCGCCGATAAACTTTTGTATCATCAATGGCGATAAGGAGACCGGGGTGACGATTCAGCAGATGGCTGAGGGGATTGACACCGGGGATATGCTGTTGTGGGAAAGTTGTGCAATCGGCGACAAGATGACGGCATCGGAATTGCACGACGAGTTGAAAATAATCGGTGCAAAATTGATTGTTCAGTTTGCCGAAAACCCCGAGGAATTCATCAAAAATAAAACCCCGCAGGACCACTCGCTCGCGACTTACGCCCCGCTGATTACCAAGGAAATGAAAGAGATTGACTGGAATAAGTCGCCTGTTGAGGTTTTTAATTTTATACGCGGCATGTCGGGCGAGGCGTTTACTTTTATTGATAACAAGCGGCTGAAAGTCTTTGCTTCGGAGGTTGTCGAGAGTGCGGGCGGCGCGGAAATGGTGTTGGATATACTTTCGATTGTTTATGGTGACGATAACCTTTTGAAGCTTACCGAGGTGCAACTTGAGGGTAAAAACAAAATGAACGCGGACGAATTTCTTCGCGGGTATGGTAATAAATAGGGGGTAACACATGGAATTTTTAGAGTTTTTTCTCGACAATGTCTGGGCGGCGCATTTTTTGGTGCTGGGGGCATTTATTTTCGCGATGATTGCTTCTGCAAATGTCAATCGAACCTTTTCAAAGTACGACAAGGTCAAGTCGTTTCGGAATGTTCCCGCACATGTAATATCGCGGGAAATCCTTGATAGCAACGGGCTTCACGATGTTCAGGTGATTCCCACACGCGGCAAGCTTACCGACCACTACGACCCGCGCAAAAGGGTCGTCGCGCTGTCCGAAAGTACCTACAACAGCACGTCGGTCAGCGCAATCGGCGTCGCCGCGCATGAGTGCGGTCACGCTGTGCAACACGCGACGAAGTACGCGCCGATTAAGATTCGCGCGGCTATCTTCCCTGTTGTAAATCTCGTCAATCGGACTTGGATTTTCTTGGCTTTTTTCGGCATGTTTATGTACCTGCCGGGCTTGATTAACGTGGGGATTGTCGCATTTTTGCTTGCCTCGCTGTTTCAGTTGGTGACTTTGCCTGTTGAATTCGACGCATCTAAACGTGCCATGAACCCCATTTCGTCGCAGAACATTCTCGACCCTAAGGAGCAGGTGGGTGCGCGGAAGACACTCACCGCCGCCGCTATGACTTATGTCGCGGCGTTGTTAGTCTCGATTACACAGCTTATTCGGCTTTTGGCGATTGCTAAGAGGCGGTAGGAACGCATAAACGACTGCACAAATGCACAAACGCGGGCGAACGCAGTTCGCCCCTACATGGTGCGGATATGATAGGTTGTGAAGCCGCAGAATGTAGGGGCGATTTCCAATCGCCCGTGGGCTTTGCAACCACCGAAATATAAACGGGCGGCGGGTTGCCGCAACAGCGCAATCCCTTTGAAAAGTCTGCTATATTGCGGGCGAACGCAGTTCGCCCCTACCACATTGATAATTATCAACGACATTAAAATTTTTTCAGCGTAGGGGCGAACTGCGTTCGCCCGAAAACCCGCCGCAAAACATCTGAATTTAACAGAAAGGAATTAGAAACATGACAAAATTCAACATCGACTTCGACCGCTGCAAAGGCTGTGGGCTTTGCACTACCTCTTGCCCCAAGAAACTTGTGGTAATGCAGAACGAGAAACTCAACAAAGAGGGCTTTGCGACTGCGGTCTGCACCGACCAAGAGGCTTGCACGGCATGCGCGCTTTGCGCCGTGATGTGTCCCGATTGCGCGATTGAAATTAAGAGGTAGCGCGGGTTTTCGCGCTTTTATGCAATTTCGCGATTGTCGGGGTTTGCACTGTAGGGGCGTTTCATGGACTTTGTGGGGGGCAGAGGGGGGTAGTAGGGGTCTATGTCTGCGCCGCCGCAAAGTAGCCGCAGGCCCGCGTTCTACGCTTGATAAAGCTTAACTTTCTCCCCCTCAAGACTTTTTAAGAAGCACAAACCCATAGGCGAGGGGAAACT
>WRMK01000202.1 GCA_009777155.1 Oscillospiraceae bacterium | reverse complement strand
GGATTTCTTGACGAAGTGGGGCTAGAAAAAGACCAAATTTTTATCATCATTTTTAATGGAGGTTAGTATAAGTTACTCTCTCCAACCGTTTTTATGAATTTACCTTTGGCGTTTGTGTATCCGTCCCGGTCAAACTCAAACTGCTCTTTCAATTGCCGTTTCAAAGCGGCGTAAGCCTTTGCCGCCTCGGGATGTGCAATCAAATAATCACGGAAACGCACTTCATCCCAATCATCCGGATAGCGCACATGAATGTGATATACCTTTTCGGCAAATCCTGCATCTGTGTAGCCTTTGAGAAATAATACGAGGTCAGAAGTGGGAATAGTCTGCTTACGCAAGCAAATATATTCGTCATTTGGCAAAGAATCAATCATTGCGATTACATCAACGCCATCTGTTATTTCAAGCAGAATATCAATCGTTGGTTTTGCCATTAAACCGGGAACCGCCGTGCTGCCGATATGCGTGACACGAACAATATTTTCAACACCAATATGTTGAAACAGTCGTTCTTTTTCTTCGGCAAACCACTGTTGCCATGCGGAATTGTATTCGCTCAAGATGACGGGGTACAGTTTTGCCAGTTCTTCATTTGTCATCTCTCTCATACCTCAAAACCCTCCCCAAAATGATAAGCAACCAATCGCGCTTAAAATAAATTATACACAATCGCTTACCATTTGTCAAGATATTTTGTTTAATCCCGACACTTCATTCACTCGCTTACTCACTCGCTTACTCACTTACTAAACCATAAGCCGAAATCTTCCGAATCCGCCACGCAATCAGCATTGACACCACATAGGCAATTACAACAAGTGCAACACAAACCGCCGCCGTTTGCCCGAGTGGAATCGGCAGTTCGGACTTGACAATTCCCATGCCGGTCATGAGTGCCGCCATCATCGGGTTCAGCCCGAAATATCCCGCGACCGCGCCGATAATTACACCAATTAAAATTATAGGTGTCATGTTTAGTGCAATTTGATTCATAAGTTGTAAAGTTGTGAACCCCAACGCTTTTTGTATGCCGAGTTCACGTTTGCGCCGCCCGATAGTCGTTTTTATTACCATATAAAGCGTGAGAATTACCACAAAAACGGTAACTACAACTATACCCATTGCAACTATTGCAAAAATCCCGCCCATAGCCGTCAGCATTGATTCAATTTGCTCCTGTATATCGGTTATGTTGCCAAATATTTCACCTTCTGCGGCTTCGATTTTTTGGACAAATTCCTTTACATCAACATCTGAATTTAAGTAAACATTAAAATCCGAAAACTCGAAATCGGGTCGCACTTGACGTATTCCGTCGCCTGTAATGAAGCCGTTAAACCCGCCCTGGCTAATGAATTGCACCGTTCCTGTAATTAGAAATTCCGCCTCAATTTCGCCCTTTTTTGCAATAACCGTGTCACCGATTTTCTTGCCCGCAACTTTCATAATTGACGTTCCGAGCGCGATTTCGTTACTGTGTTTCGGATACCGCCCGCTGATTAACATTTTCCCCTCCAAAAGTGAACAATCCTCGACAATATTCACTGCAATTGCGGTTTCATCAATTAGAATATTTTCAGAAACGTTATAACCGTAGGCTTTTCGCACTTCCGGGTATTCTAAAATTCGTTCTAAAAATTCTTCGCCGTTACTATCACTTTTCAAGCTGAAAAATATATCGGGCATTTCTCCGAAAAATGAGAGTGCGAAGTTTTCTCTGTCCTGATTCATGCTGTAATTTACCGCAACTCCGACGACCGATGCCATTGACAAAGCCGCAACAATTATACAAATTGCAAACGCCTGTTTTTTGTTACGCAGTAACTGTTTCATTGCAAGTAGAAAAGTTAATTCACCGTGAGATTTGTCTAAAGGCAACGGATTTTTTCTGAAACTGTGTGTTTTAATGCCGCCGCGCAGGGCAATCAGCGGGTGAAGCTTGTTGATTCTCCACGCAGTAATAAGTGTAACTAAAGCGACCGCCGCTAAGACAAATAAAACAGCTCCGAGCGCGATGAATATGTCAAGTTTCGGGCTCCAAATAAATGCGTACATAGGCTTCATTAACTGCGTCACTAAAGGAATGGCGGCTTGCGATAAAGCTATTCCCAATGCGCCTCCGATGAGTGCGGTTAAGCCGAATTGTAACACAATTGATGAGACAATTTGTACACTTTTATAGCCAATTGCTTTGAGCGCGCCGATGTTTGTCATGCCCTCCTCAATGCTGTTTACAATGCGAAAACGTATGACAATTAGACTTACAATTAGCAGTATAATTGAAAACGCAACTATAATAATCGTGGCAGTAATTACAGTCGTTATGCGCCCAAATTTAGCATCGTTATAAATTAAACTAAAAATAAGCCCGTCTTGTGACACTTCTTTGTTATAATCCGCCCTGAAAAATACCTCATCTTCTACACTCGCGAGCCGCGCCGAAAGCAGTGTCAGCCCGCTTTCGGGGAATTGTTTTTGAAGTTCTTCAAACCTCTCATTCGGCACATAAAATCGATGTATACTATTAAATTGCGCGCCGAACATTATCTCCTCAGTTGCACCCGCAATGGTGAAATCAAGGTCTGTTCCTTGCAAAAATAATTTGAAATTATCACCAATTTCAAACCCGCCAATCAAATACATAAAATATGGAATGTAAATAGCGTTTTCTGTCAACGGCAAGCTGTCTCCAACCAACGACGGCGCGTCCATTTTCTGCGTTTCGGAATAAGGGCAAATCATAATTACGGCGAAATTTTTTCCGGCGTCAATGTAATAATCTCCAAAGCCGCCGACCGCATTTGTTTGTTCAATTTCGGTTACTTTAGGGTAACTTTCCATGAAGCGCAAACCTTGCAATGCACCGTCCGTGCCGTCATGATAAATCCCCGTGAAATGTGCTGTATGATTGGCTTCGGCGCGTTCGTCAAAAAACTTTTCT
>WRMK01000201.1 GCA_009777155.1 Oscillospiraceae bacterium | reverse complement strand
TGTCTGTTCGAGAGTTGCTTGTTTGCAACGAAATGAGTGTAAAGGCTCTTGTTTTTGAAAATATTAAATTTAAGGATAACCTAAACAAATTTAAAAAGACGTTAAAAGAATATTGCGAGGAACAAGGTTACGTTACATAAAGCGAATGTTACGAGTGCTTTATTTGCGTTTCATAAAAGTATGTGTGACATTAATTAATTCCACAGCGAAAAGGGTTCGGGAATTCCCGAAGAGCGGAGCAACTCCCCTCACCGCAGTGACCCAATAAATGAAGCGGAGCGGAATGTCCACTTTTGAAAAAGGCGCAAGCCATTGTCAAAAGTGGTATTGGGTCTAAGAACCGGTTCAGTCATAAAGCGGTTTTTTTTGGCTTTTCACTCTGCGGCAATTGTGTGAAAGAGGAAACGAAGTTCTGCCTTTTTTCTTTTTTCAGTCAAGCCGTTCGTGGCTTTTGCTTCGCTTAAAATTTTCACCCGACTAAAAAAATAAAACGCAAAAGGGCGAGATTGCTCCCGCCCCTTTCGTGTCAGCTCGCCAATGGAAGTGTTTCCTTTTCCGTGATTGCTGACGAGTTTTTGTCTTGCTGTGCTTTCCACTCGGCGTATTCACGCCGACCCTCTTCGCTCTCGAAGTATGAGCGAATTGCAGGGAGCAGACACCGAGCCAACGCTTCTATTGCGCTGTTTGGAATTTCGTTTTTGCGTTCGGTCATAGCGTTGACTCCTTTAAAAATATTTTTCGCAAGTAGGCGCAAAGCGCATTGACAAATATTCATTTATGGTGTACTATATAATATAGGGGGTACAGCAGTATGAAAATTTTATCCGAACGACTTCGCGGATTGCGCGAGGGAATAAAAATATCGCAGACGAAAATTGCGAACCTAATCGGCACAACCCAGACAAGTGTCAACCGTTATGAAACTGACGGTGCGACACCGACCGCCGAAACGCTTGTGTGGTACGCCGACTACTTCGATGTGTCGCTGGATTATATTTTCGGCAGAACGGACAAGCCGCAAGGTGCGTTGTATGAGTATAAACCGAAGTTTGTTCAGTCGAGTGATGAGATGAAACACTTTGTCGAGATGTGCTTCGACCCGCGCTCACCGATGAACGATAGGTTGAAGCAAACGCTTCTTGAAATGTTGAGCGAATCGGGAGGTGCGAAATGAAAGCTGTAATCTACGCTCGCTATTCCTCCGACAACCAAACTGAAAACTCAATCGAGGGGCAGTTGAGAGAGTGCAAAGAGTACGCCGAGCGGCACAACATGACCATTGTCACGAGTTACATCGACCGTGCCTTGTCCGCAAAGACAGACGACCGCCCGGAGTTTCAGCGCATGATTGCGGACAGCGCGAAGAAACAATTCGATGTCGTTCTTGTCTGGAAACTTGATAGGTTTTCGAGAAATCGTTATGACAGCGCGACTTATCGGGCAGTCTTGAAACGTAACGGTATCAGCGTTGTTTCGATTAAAGAAAATATTTCTGACGGTCCGGAGGGGATTATTCTTGAAGCCTTGCTTGAAGGACTCGCCGAATATTATTCAGCTGAGCTTGCCGTGAAGATTAGGCGTGGACAGAAAGACAACGCCCTCAAAGGCAAGGCGAACGGCGCACCTGCTCCATTCGGTTTTCGGGTGAACGCCGAAAAATGTTACGAGGTTGACCCGCTTACTGCGCCGATTGTGCTTGAAATGTTTACGCGCTATGCCGACGGGCAGACGGCGAGAGAAATTTTAGACGACCTGCACAGCCGAAACGCTTTTACGGGTGCAAAGCACGGTTTCAAACACCGAAGTGCTTTCTATGGCTTACTCAAAAACAGAAAATACATCGGTGAGTATCGCTTCTCCGACACAATAATCCCCGACGGTATGCCTGCAATTGTTCCGCAAGAAATTTTTGACTGCGTTCAAAAGCGAACCGAGCAGAACAAACACAAGCCCTCTTCCAAGAAAGCGGACAATGAATATATCCTCACGACTAAGCTGTTTTGCGGACGTTGCGGGGCGATGATGCCGGGAACGGGCGGTACGAGTCAAATGGGTAAAGCCTACCACTATTATAAGTGCGGAAACGCTTTGTACAAGAAGTCATGCGACAAAAAAGCCGTTCAGAAAGATTGGATTGAACGCCTTGTTGTCGAAATGACACAAAACCATGTCCTAAAAGATGACGTGATTGATAAATTGGCGGTTCTGCTTTTGGAGCTTCACAACAAGGAAAATACTTTAATCCCACATTTGAAAAAACAACTCGCGGATATTGACAAACGCATAGACAATGTGATAAAATCAATAGAGGAAGGCGTTTCGGGTTCTTCGGTCAAGAATCGCCTGACCGAACTTGAAGTCAAAAAAGCCGACCTTGAAATAGCCATTGCCAAAGAAAGCATTGCCAAACCGCCACTTGAAAAAGAGAAGATAGTCTTTTGGATTAGTCGGTTCAAGGACGGGAATATTGATGACCCTGCGTATCGGAAAAGCATTGTCGATATTTTTATCAATTCGGTTTTCTTATACGATGACGAGCTGGTTATCGGGTTTAACTGGAAGGACGGGACGAAAAAAATTAAGCTGTCCGAGTTTGAAAAGGCTGTTAAAGCCACAGGCAAAGGCAAAAATAAAGGTTCGTATTTAGAACACTATCCTCGAGCCGAGAACCTCGGCACGCAATATTTCAGCGACCCTAAAGGTTGCTGAAGTTTTGCCCGTGGCGGCTCGCCACTCGATGCCGATTATCAGTAGCTATAAAGCTTAACGCTCCCTTAAACGGGAGCGTTTTAAATTATTCTGTTTTCATACCGAAATATACCAACGCACAGATAATTAACGTCAATACACTCCGTTTGGTTACGTTTAAGAAATAAATTCCATATAACTTGCCTTCCATTTTTATAGTATATGCTCTATAATTAAAATCATAAATAAAGTTGTGAAAGACTGGACAACGAGGTATGTTTTGATTTTA
>WRMK01000200.1 GCA_009777155.1 Oscillospiraceae bacterium | reverse complement strand
GCAGACATAGACCCCTACTACCCCCCTCTGCCCCCACTCAAGTCCATGAAACTCTCTATCCCCACAACATGTAGATGAAACATAAAACCATGCCCCGCATGTAGGGGCGCGCACTGCGCGTCCGCGAGTTTTGCAATCGTCTATAAATACATATAAAAGAAAGGAATTTGAACCCCATGAATTACTACATGAAAGAAATCGAAACAGCACCTCGGCATGAATTGGAAGCCTTGCAGTCTTTTCGCTTGTCGAGCCAAATCCGCTACGTCTACGACAACGTCGCGCCTTACCGCGCGAAAATGGACGCGGCAGGCGTGAAGCCGGAGGACATAAAGTCGGTCAACGACTTGGCAAAGCTGCCCTTCACGACAAAGCAAGACCTCCGCGACAACTACCCCTACGGCATGTTCGCCTCGCCCATGAGCGAGGTCGTGCGGATTCACGCTTCGTCGGGGACGACAGGCAAGCAGACAGTCGTCGGGTACACCCAGAAAGACATCGACATCTGGGCGGAATGTGCGGCGCGCGCACTCGTGGGCCTTGGCGGCACTAAGGACGATTTTGTACACGTTGCGTACGGCTACGGGCTTTTCACGGGCGGCCTCGGTATGCACTATGGTGCAGAAAAACTCGGCGCAGTGACAATTCCGGCATCGGCAGGCAACTCCATGCGCCAACTCGAGATGTTCCGCGACTTCGGCTCGTCAATCGTCTGTATGACACCCTCTTACGCGATTAGCCTAATCGAGTTCGCCAAGGAAAACGGCTTCAAGAAAGAGGACTTTCAGCTGAAAGCCGCCGTCTGCGGTGCGGAGCCGTGGTCGGAGGAAATGCGCCGTGAAATCGAAGACGGCTTCGGGCTTCACGCCTATGATATTTACGGGCTGTCGGAGATTTTAGGGCCGTCGGTCTCCTGCGAGTGCGTTCACCAGTGCGGTATGCACGTTTGCGAGGACCATTTTATCCCCGAAATAGTTGACCCCGACACCCTCGAGGTGTTACCGGCGGGGCAGCAAGGCGAGCTTGTGTTTACCTGCATCACCAAGGAGGCACTGCCGCTTATCCGCTACAGAACGCGGGATATTGCGACGTTGGTGTACGACACTTGCCAATGCGGCAGGACACTCGTGCGTATGCTCAAACCGCAGGGCAGAACCGACGACATGCTGATTATCCGCGGCGTGAACGTCTTCCCGTCGCAGATTGAAGCCGCGCTTTTGAGCTTTGACGGCAAGGCGATAAATTATCTGCTCGTGGTTGACCGAGTGAACAATCTCGACTCGCTCGAAGTGCAAATCGAGACCCGCGCCGACATAATCAGCGACAATATCACCGACCTCGAAAACTACAGCAAAAAAGCCAAAGCCGCCATAGATTCCGCAATCGGCGTGGGGGTTACAATCAAGCTTGTAGAGCCGAAAACCTTGGCGCGTTCGATGGGTAAGGCGGTGCGGGTTGTGGATAATCGGAAGATTAAGAATAAATTTGGGGTGTAAATTATGAAAATTGCGAAGAAACTCACCGGCTTTGTGTTGGTTATGGCGTTGTTGCTGTCGGGGTGCGCCGAGCAGGTGGGAATGTCCCCGCAAACCGACGGCGAACCGAGTAACACCGCGCAAGATGTTCTTCCCGAAATTCTCGATAACGCTGAGATTCCCGAACCGTATATAATTTCGGTATCGGCGGGTGAAAATCACACGATGGCTTTGGATGATGAGGGTAATGTGTGGGCTTGGGGTGATAATATTTTCGGGCAGGTCGGCGACGGGAAATTCACGACTTATTTGGAGCCTTTGTATTCAGATGATTACAGCGAGATGGAAGGCACAGGCTACGTCATTGACACAGTGCGTAAAGACATTGACAATGATGTATACACCCCGAAGATTGTAATGAGCGGTGCGGCGGCAATCTTTGCACGCGGCGATTGCAGCTTTGTGATTACAGCGGACAACGAGTTATACGCATGGGGCAAAAACGACCGCGCTCAACTCGGCGACGGCACAACCGAAAACAAGTCAGAGCCGACTTTCATCATGGGCGATGTGTTGCATGTAGACTCAACCGGTTATCGAACGCTCATAGTCAAAACCGATAATACATTGTGGCTTTTAGGCAGAAACTTCGGCTTTGAGTGGGAGGATTATTTCACCGAACCCGTTTTGCTTTATGACGGCGTGCAGAAGGCCGTGTTCGATGATTCCCATGCAATCAATGCGGGCGGGCTTTTGATTCTCAGAACCGATAATCTCGTATTGGCATACGAGCCTACCGATTACAACGCAGATGCACACGTCTTCTTTCAAGCCTTTCAAGATGCCGCAGACATATCCCGCGCTTCTCAACAGGTCTATATACTCTCTGAGAACGGTTCGGTATACGGCAGAGGCCCGAACGGCAATGACGGTTCTTTGGGGGCAATGGGCGATGAGTTTTGGCTGTTTTCCTTCATTCCGATAACGTCCGGGGTAAAAAAGATTATGCAGGGGCGGTTCTTTATAGCCGATGATGACTCGTTGTTGGCGTGGGGGAATATCCCCCTTAGTAGGGACACCAGGGGCGAGCGCGGGGATTACGGCGGCGGCATGACAGACATGGAGTATGTTGTTTACGGGCAGACGCCTACCCCGATTATGCAGGACATTGCAATGGCAGACGGTGTCAGATTTCACTATATCGCGCTCGACAACGACGGCGCAGTTTACACTTGGGGGCAAAACAGCTACGGGCAACTTGGTACCGGTGATACCGAGAATCGGAGCGAGCCGACGAGAATAAGTTTTATAATAAATTAACTTAACAGGAGGAACCATCAATGCTTCAACAGATTTCAATCTTCGTAGAAAACAAAACCGGGCGCCTTTGCGCCATAATGGAGGCCTTGGCGACGGCGAAAATCAATATCCGCGCCTTGACAATTGCCGACACTGCCGAATTCGGGATTGTGCGGATAATCGTCGGCGACGTTGAAAAGGCCGCAAACGCGCTCCACGAGCGGGACTTCACCATTAAAATTACCGAGGTCATCGCCTTTGCACTCCCCGACAGGTTCGGCGCG
>WRMK01000199.1 GCA_009777155.1 Oscillospiraceae bacterium | reverse complement strand
CGACACGGTCTAAGTAGGCGGGGTCAATGGTCAAGTCGCCGTTTTCAAAGTCCATTGCGTTGGTCCATGCGACCGGGACACGCAGGGTTCTGAACCCTGCCGCCGCCATTCCCGCAATCATTTCGGGGGTGGTAATCGGCGCGCCCCACATCTGTTCATACACGGAAGGCTCGCGGTTGGGAATCCGCTCGCTGCTGTCGCAGGCCTCCATAGTATTGCCTAAATTTATGCCGTGGCCCATTAGCCGCGCCATTTCGAGGGAAGTTACGCCCGACAAGTCGCCGACGTCTTCAAATACTATCGGCTGTAAATCCGCTGAAACAACCGGTTCGGGTTCGGTCGGTTCGGGTTCAACGGGTTCGGCGGGGGTTGCGGGTTCATCGGAAGGTGCCGGTGTGACTACCGGGTTGTCGATTATCGGCTCGGTGGGCGGGTCTCCGGCAGTGCAAGCCATAAGCGAGAACGCCATGAGCAGAGAAAGCGCGGTAAGTAAAATTCTGCGTGATTTACGTAACATAAAATTTCTCCTTATAATTCAATAGTTGTATTATAGCAATACTATCATATAATGACGGGTTTGTCAAGAGTTTTTCGTTTTTATTTATTTTTACCATTTTACCTATTGACAAGAGGGAAATTATAGGTTATAATGACTGTATAAATACTTATGAGCGGAGAATTTTACATGGAATCGACTACTGCCGCCGTGCTTAATGCGCCCTTGCCCGAAACGCCCCGAAATTCCCGAGCGCCGAAGACTGCCCGCGAGAAGACTGCGGCTGTGGTTTTTCGTGCGTTTCGTATTTTTGTGGTGCTGAATGTTACGGCGTTATTTTTCCCACAGCTTAACCCTGCGCGAATCAGCGAGTTAATCAACAGGAGCCTTTCGCTTTTCACCTGCGCCATTTCCTACTCGAGTATCAGCGGGAATCTCGGCAGGGCGATTTCGCGCGGGTGGGTGACTGAGGCGAGCTTGAGGGTGCTGAACCTTTATTGTATCGTGGTGGTCGTCGGGGTCGCGCTTATGGCGGCGGGGGCGTGCGTGTCGCTCGGGAATAACCCGCTGAAAAAACTCGGCGCGTTGCTGTCGTTTGTCGGCGGTGGGGCGCAGTTCGGCGGGTTGGTGGGGATTTTGTATGTCTACAATTTTTTCACACGGCTCGAAAATTCTCACAGGATTACCCCCATGTTGCCGCCTGTAATCTACTTTTATTTTGCAATGGCGGCGGTTGCAGTATTATTTTCGATTGCTACTTTTCTGCTGATTCCGCGTTCGCCTAAGGGGACGGGATTCAAGATTGAGACCAAGTTTCAATTGTTCCTGATGATTCTGCCGTTCCTTGCACTTGCGTTTGTTTTCGCATATCTGCCGCTTTACGGTTGGCGATACGCTTTCTTTGACTACGAGGCGGGCGGTACGCTCACCCGCGAAAGTTTCGTCGGGTTCAAGTGGTTTACGATGTTGTTCCAAAACGCCGCAACAAGGCGGGATATTATCACCGTTATGCGTAACACGTTTGCAATGAGCGGGCTGGGGATACTGACGAGTTGGGTTCCGTTGGCGTTTGCAGTGTTTCTTTCGGAAGTCAAGAATTCCAAGTTTCGGCGATTGGTGCAGACTTTCACGACTATCCCGAACTTTATCAGTTGGGTATTAGTATACGCGGTTGCAATCGCAATTTTCGCCTCGGACGGGTTCGTCAACTCGATTATAAACCAATTCGGCGGCGAGGCATCCCACAACTACCTCATGGATTCTACCCATATGTGGAGCAGAATGTTGGCGTGGGGCATGTGGAAAGGGTTAGGGTGGAGCGCGATTATTTACATAGCCTCGATTTCGAGCATTGACCCTTGTTTGTATGAAGCCGCGACGATTGACGGTGCGGGGCGGTTCGGGAAAATGTGGTACATAACAGTGCCGTCGCTGTTCCCGACTTTCTGTGTACTGTTGCTGTTGGCAATCGCGAACGTCTTGTCGAACGGCTTGGAGCAGTACTTGGTATTCTCGAACCCGCTGAACCGAAACGCATTGCGGGTGCTTGACCTGTACGTCTACGACCTCGGTATCGGGTCGGGCTTAATCCCGCTGTCTACCGTTATTGGTATGTTTAAGACCGTGTTTAGTGTAACACTTCTGCTTATCGCCAACCGTGTTTCTAAAATTCTGCGCGGCGAAAGTATTGTATAGAAAGGAGCAAGCATGGAAACTACTGTACAAGTAAGAAAACATCAGCCGTATACGGCGGGCGATGTGGTCTTCAATATTATCAACTACGCTTTCTTCGGGATATTCGCGCTGAGTTGTATCTTTCCGTTTTACTACATATTCATCAACACCATTTCGTCTACCGCGTTAGTCGCAAGCGGGCAGATTACCCTCTGGCCGCGTGAGATGACACTTTCTAACTATCAGTTAATGACGTCGGTGAGTGCGTTTTGGAGCTCGGTGTGGGTGACTGTGTCGCGGACGATTATCGGCACGGTGCTGATGGTGCTTGCGTCGTCGTTGGCGGGCTATGTCGTTACTAAGAACGAGATGTGGGGCAGAAAGTTTTGGTATCGCTTTATAGTCATCACCATGTATTTCAATGCAGGGCTGATTCCGTGGTATCTGAACATACACATGTTGGGGCTTACCTCGACTTTTGCGGTCTATATTATACCCATGATTGTGCAACCTTTTAATATTATACTCGTGAAAACTTATGTCGAGTCGATACCCGCCGAGATTGAGGAGAGCGCGTTCATGGACGGCGCAGGGTACTGGAAAATTTACCGCAGTATCATATGGCCGTTGTCGAAGCCGATACTTGCGACGATTGCGATTTTCGGGGCGGTGGGGCATTGGAACTCGTTGCAGGATTCGCTGATTCTGAACCAAAACGCGCCCGATTTGCACACCTTGCAACACAGACTCTACACTTACCTGACCCAGAGCAGCAACTTGGAGGCCGAGCTGAGTACCAATCCGCGGGCGGCGGGCGGTATGCTGAACGTGAAGGTTATACAGTATACTATTTCGATGGTTACGGTGATTCCGATACTGTGCGTCTATCCGTTTA
>WRMK01000198.1 GCA_009777155.1 Oscillospiraceae bacterium | reverse complement strand
TAGAGTATATTTCTCACTATGAACAATCGCGCAAACGCGTGCTATATCAAGCTTAAAGCCTTGTGTCTTTCGATACAAGGCTATTGCTGTTTGTGGTTGTTTTTATCAGTTTATGTTTCATTAATTATCAGTTTATGTTTCATTAATTATCAGTTGATTTTTCGGGCGACAGCAAATTAATCACCTGCCCGACAATAATTCGGTTGATGTCCTTAATCTGTGGGTTCGCGGCGTTCAGCGACAACCCGAATTTTCCTGCGATTTTCGTCATGGTGTCGCCCGCCACGATTACGTGGCGGCTCGTGTTGGCGGGCGGTAGCGGTTCTGTACTCGGCGTGGTTGGGACTACGCTCAAAGCAATCTCGCCCTCAAGATACGGCAGCGGGTCAATCGCCACGCCGTTATCGCGGATTTCAAAGTGCAGATGTACGCCCGTTGAAAACCCTGTAGTCCCCATGTAGCCTACTCTCGCGCCCTTTTTCAGTTTCTGACCGACTTTCACAATCGCGCCTTGTTTCAAGTGGCAAAAACGTAAAACATACCGCGAATTGACCTTTACATGCACGTAGTTTCCGAAGTCGTTCCCTGTGCCAATTGAAACTCCCGAAACGCTGTCCTTGACTGCGATTACCTCACCTTCTTCGAGGGTGATTACCCAGCCTTCCGGCACAAAATCAATCCCGCTGTGACCGTTTATGGTGGTGCCTTGAATTGTGACCGTGCGTCCTGCGCCGAAAAGGCTCGTAATCCGCTCGTTTTTCCGCTCTAAGACGTTGTTTTTAATGCTCATTTTTTTTCCTCTCGTCAATAATCGCGTTCAAATTTTCAACGACTCCAATCAATTTTTCATCGCAATTATCGGATTGTTTATTCTTGATTTTCTGCTTTGACAAGGTGCCTAAAATCCATAATTCGCCTGTTGTGAACGCAAACCATGAGATTATCAGCGTTGTCGGTTCCGCGCCGATTTTTAGGAACCTTTAGACGGATTATCGCTTACTCAAAAATTATTCATGCTCGACTTTCGCAGGGAGGCGAGTGGCGAAAACGGTTTGTATTCGCAATTTGCGGACGGGCTTTGGAAAACCACATTCGCGGCGTTTCCGACTGTCCCCGAAAGCTTGAAAACCGAGAAAAAAGTCAAGGAATTTATCCTTAAAAATAACGTCGAATTTAAGCAAGTCCACGAAATATCGCACATGAGCGGCTTGATTGTGTTTGAACTGTTGAACATTCTTTCACGCGGCACGGTAATAAAAAATGCAGATATTGCGGGAAATATTTTATTCCGCAGGGGCGTTCGGACACGATGTTCTGCGACAAAATCGCAAGTGGCGAAACAAAACCGTGCAGTATTATCGGTTCGCTGAAGCTTCACAAGGCGGCAAAAGCCGACAATCCCGTCCACGAAGCCCACACCAAAGCCTACCGCCGTATGAATTCAAAAGCAAGAACAAAAAGAATCACACAGAGCGAGTTTTTGACGTGGTCCGATGAGGCGAGGGCAAAGCGGGATTTGTGCTTGAGGGGCGAGTTGAAATTCGAGGAATTTGCCGGGTGGTTAGACGCAGATAAGAAAAAATAATACGAATTTTACTACACTTGACGACCTTTGGAACGACCCCGCTTTGCTCACCGAGGACGAAAAAGAGCGCATTAATTTTGAGGTCGCGCTTATCGGTAAGCTGATTGAAGCGAGGGAAATTAAGGGTTTAACCCAAAAACAACTTGCACAGCAGGCGGGGATTAATCAGTCGGCGGTCGCACGGCTCGAAAGCATGAAGGCAACACCGCAGATTGACACGCTTTTTAAAGTGCTGAAGCCGTTGGGGTACACCTTGGAAATTGTTCCATCGGGGAAATGATTATAAGACAGAGCAATTTCGCTCTGCCTTATAATCGGGAGTTTCAAAATTCTCAGCCGCCGGCGGCTTTGCTGCCACTAACGGCGTGAGGTTCTTATACTATTATATATGACCGTCCTTTTTGCGAGGATTGCTCGCTTACGAAATCCGCTGAATGTACCGCAAACAGGGTGATTGCGTATGTGTTAGTAGGTATTTATATGAATACCCCTTTACAGTCTAACACATAATACTCGTTCATGCCTTCAAGCACGGCTTCGAGAATTATACCTTCGAGTCCGGCAGAAATGTTTTCCTTTATAGACACGACATTAACACCGTTGCGTTTCAAAATCGCACGATATGTAGCGGAGTCAAGACGGTTGCGCGCGAACCTGTTAAGTTTCCAAACGAGAACAACGTCGAATTGCTTCTTTGCGCTGTCTGCAATCTGCGTTGGAATTCGGGGCGGTCGTCAGTTTTTTGCGGACAAAGCGCGGTCGATGTAACTCGTGACAACGGTCATGTTGTGCCGCTCAGCGTACTCCTTGCACTCTCGGAGCTGCCCCTCGATTGAGTTTTCAGTTTGTGAATCGCTTGAATATCTTGCATAAATTACAGCTTTCATTTCGCACCTCCCGACTCGCTCAACATTTCAAGAAGCGTTTGTTTTAACCTATCATTCATCGGCGACTTAGGGTCAAAACACATATCAACAAACGACTTCATTTCCGAATTATCCCTAAACTTCGGCTGATACTTATAGAGTTTTCCCTGCGGTTTGTCCGTGCGACCGGTTATATAATCGAGCGACACGTCAAAATAGTCCGCATACCAAATCAAAGTTTCGGGCGGCGGGTCTGCTTTGTCGGTTTCGTAGCGGTTTATGCTTGTTTGTGTCACCCCGATTAACTCCCCGAGTTTGTGTTGCGATAAGCGAACACCCTCACGCAATTCGCGCAGACGTTGCGAAATTATTTTCATGAGCCAATCCCCCTTTTGTTCTATTATACACCATACGCGGATATATGTCAATACCCTATACGAATTTTATTTTGGGTGAAAAAGCGGCGGGTTTTCAATCCCCTGCCTTAAGAAAACTTTGCTTTAGCAAAGTGCTTTAGCAAAGTTTTAATAGCCGCCAACCTTGCTTATAATTTAATAAAATAAAACGGGCGGCTATTGAAGCCGCCGCTTTAGGTTAGTCAGTGTACATTTTCTTT
>WRMK01000197.1 GCA_009777155.1 Oscillospiraceae bacterium | reverse complement strand
ATTGACTTGGCGTTGTCGGTGGATAACTATGCAAGTGCCGAGGAAGGCATTGAAAAAGTGACCGAAATTGCGGAATCCGCGGGCATAAATCTCGAAAATATCACATTCGACAATGGAACGGCGCAGAAATTTATTGAAATCTCGGAAACCGAAATAGAAATACTCAAATCCTACGAAATCGCCCGCGAAGAAGCCGAGCGCACATCAATGTTAGCACAAGCAGAAGAAACCGGCAATTACCGACGGTTTATTCCGACAACCGACCCGGCAAAAGCACCAATGCAAGAGGGTGGGATGATTCTTTTGGGAGAATCACTTAGATTGGGGCAATATTTAGTTTGGAATGGAAATGATTTATGTCCTGAGTTTTTAAAAACTGCTGACTTAGGAAAGTTGAAAGAATTATTGTCTGACTATCAGAAAGCAATAGATAAGGCAAGGATGTTGTTAGAGGATGCAGGATTTCTACCTGTAGATATATTGACTTCGAGGTATAGAGACGATCTTTTAATTTATGGGACAGTTATTGTACATCAATACATAAAAGATAACTTTTTAGCACAAGTCTTAGAGGAAGAGAAGCGGCGCGAGGAGATGGGGGAGTAGTTGAACATAGTATAAAACCGTTTGACGAGAGAGACTAAATGTTATAACAACTTATAAGATTAGGTTTATTTCACGATAGGGGAGCGCATGACGGACAAACGAAAGACGCCCGCTCTGACCGGATATGCCATCTGCCCTTCGTAACCTTTTCGCCACGGATAGTCGCCGCCTATTGATTCCATCAGAAGGCCGTTGCACCGATGATTTTCTCGACCGTAGTTCTCTCTGAGCCATTTATTGAATGTCATCATCTTAATCCTTTCTGCAACAAAGCAGCTGTTACCTGCGCCGTTGCCGTAGCTTGTGTCGCCTAAAAACTTTGATTTAATCAGCCTTTAATCGATTACGGCAACGGTACATCCTGAGATTTCCCCTTACGCGCGTAAGGGGAATTGTAAAGTTTTGTCTTAGACAATGGGGATTCAAAATGAAAAAATACAATTACAAAGAAGAGCATGAGCGAATAGCACTAATAATTCAAGATTTAAAATCGCTTCCGTGTACATTATTCGCAGTCTTCGCGATAAATAGCGCACCTACAACACCCGTCTCGACTCATCAAGCCCTTGCCGAGCTTCCGATAATTCATTCCGCGGGATAATCCCTTGCCGTAACTATTGAACAGCATTCCACCACCAAAAAGCGGCCCTAAAGCCGCTTTTACACACACCCCAACTACATATTATCGTAACTATCCTCATCCCCCTGCTCGGCCGCGAAGAACCCCTCGTCCTCGCCCGCCTCGCCGATTACAGGCTCGCTGCCGCCCGTGATGTTGATTGACGTCGCCATGTCCTTGAGGTTTTCGACGGCGTCGCCTACGGCTTCTTTCGCGTAATCAATGGTTTCTTCGCCCTTTTTCACCATATCCTGATTACGTATATCTTTTATTCCCTCGGCAATTTTATCCGCGCCGGTTTTAATCGCGCCGACGGCAAACATCGATGCCTTGTGGATTTTATCGCCGTACGTTTCAGTTTCCTTGACGTAAAGCACCGCCTCGTCTTCGCCTTCCTCGTATTTCGCCCCGAATTTCCTGCTCAAATAAAACCCGAGCCCGACCAAAGCCGCCCCGCCGACCAAAATAGTAGTAAGTTTCATGATTTTCACCAAGCCCTTTCTGCACAAGATGTGCCGTTCAAAGTTTCGTCACCCGCAATATATGCGGATTACTTCAAACTAAGTACCTCCATATGTAATATATTTCTATTATATAATATTTTTTCGGAATTGTAAAGCGAAAATTAAAATTATTTTAGGATAGCTTCCAAATAATTTATTTTGTAGCCGTTTCGGATAAAATAATCCTCGTATTCGGTCACGATATTGTCGGTTACACCGCTGTTGTGCAGGTCGGTGGTGCAATTTTTGAGCAGAAACTTCGCGCCTTTTTCGTCAGCGGCCCGCGAAAGGCTGTCGATTGTAAACTCAAAGAAGTTTACATCGTCGGTTTTGAACCTAATTTCGCCGCCCGCTTTGAGAATCCGCGAGTAAATTTCGAGGTAATTCGGGTGGGTAAGGCGGCGTTTTGCGTGCCTGTCTTTGGGGAACGGGCAGGAAAAGTTCAGGTAAATCCGCTCAATTGAGGCACTCGGCACAAACCGTTCCAAGTATTCGGCAAGCCCGATTATGTAGCGGACGTTCGGGATTTCCTCGCCGTAACTCCGCTCCATTGCGGACACAGCGACGTTTTCGTTCTTCTCGACCGCTATGAAATTCACGCCGCCGTGAGTCCGCGCCATACGGTTTATGAAGCCGCCTTTGCCGCACCCGATTTCGAGCCAAGTCGGCAAGCGGACATCGACGACCTCCGCAAAAGCGCGTTCAGGCGCGGCGCATTGGTGGAAAAGCTTGCAAATCAAGTAGTCACGGCAAACATAAAGCCGTTCATCAAGCCTATTCTTTTTCCTCATTCTCATGTGTTTGTACCCCTAAGTCGATTGCAAAACTCACGGGCGAACGGAGTTCGCCCCTACATACTGCGCTTTTTTATATGTTACGCCTACATATTGTAGGGGCGATTTCTAATCGCCCGAAAAATCAAAATACTTATAAAATACTATTGAAAATATCAAAAATTTATGATATTATATAAAAGGTATAACTGAAATCACTCATTGGCGTGGGAGGACATGGCGAAAAGTGGAAAATTTTTTGAGAGAAAACCTTGATATATTAAAGGAAATAGGGAGCATCGGCATGGGACACGCCTCGACCTCGCTGTCCCACATGCTCAACATGAAAGTGACCATGACCACCCCCGCCGTCTACATAATGACGACTGCGGAGGCCCGGGAATACCTCGGGCGGCACGGGCAGGAGTCGCTGGGGGTCAGGCTCGGGCTTCAGGGCGACGCAAAGGGCAAAATCCTGCAAATCCACAGCAAAAAGTTCGCCCTGCATGTCATAAATTACTTCTTTCAAGGCGGGCTTGAGGAAATTTCCGAGCTTGACGAGATGAGCTTTTCGGTGTTACAGGAAATCG
>WRMK01000196.1 GCA_009777155.1 Oscillospiraceae bacterium | reverse complement strand
TGGGGCGCGGTAGGGGGTGGGGGGTCTATGTCTGCGCCACCGCAGATAATCGCAGGCCCGCATTTGCGCTTGATAAAATTTAACCTTCTCGAGCCGAACCGTTATCACATAGCACAAACCCAATGCGAGTGCGGACTATCAAAGCAGATGAAGCCTGTCAAGTCGTGAACTTGTAAGGTCGCAATCGAGGAAGTGGAGTCTGAACAGCCTGTGTGGCGGGCTGGCGATTATCTGCGGTGGCGCAGACATAGACCCCCCACCCCCTACCGCGCCGTTGAACCACCTCCACGCCCACTACCCCACAACCTCAGTACCCTGCTCCCCTACCAACTTGTCAAAAATTAACGACTTATCATAAGGAAGTGAAAAATTTGAACAGAAGAATAAACTTGACGGGTAAAAATTCCAACGATATTTATACCATTTCTTACCCGAAAAACCTGCTTTATTTCATGAAGTATGACTTCAATCTATTCATGGAGCGAAGCGTGGATTTGTGCAAGCTTTATATAAAAACCGGCGAGTATCGGGCGGAGGAAGCCGCCGAAATACGCAACTCGATTGGCAGTTGCCACAAGTATTTCGAGCAGAATTTGCGGGGGGCTTTTGAGAAAATTGTCATTGATTGCTGGATTGAATTTATTTGCAGACAAAACGAAATCGGCGTGATTACCCTTTGGAATAATTATATCGCTTGCAAGAATGACTTTGAAAAGGCTGTATTTCAGCGGCTTTCCGAGTATCGGCACGGGCACGCGATTAATCAGTGGGTGAACGTCTTGAAGTTGCAGGAGTACGCAAATGTCAAGGTGGACTTCGTTTTCAGCATGAAACTTAAAAATGCTGCCGAGGCGGCGGCGCGTGCGAATTACTTCGATTTGATGTTCAATGTCGTGGCGAATGAACTGGGGTACGACCTGAATTATATCGCCGACAACAAGGTTTACTCTATAGGCAGAACGCCGAATTCGCCCTTTGTGATGAGCAATGTCAGCCGCGAAATCGTGCGGAATCTGCTTGCCGATTTGAAATACGGCGACGACAAAACTAAGATTAAAAAGAACGAAATTGTCTCGGACAGGACGGCGATGGACGCATTTTCGTCGATGAAAAGTTTCCTGCCCAATCACAACGACAACATCGTCGAAACGATGATAAAGTCCTTGGCGGAAGTGCCGAACAAGGTCTATATTCCGGCGGGACTGAAGGCGGCGATTGACCTCGAGATAGACGCGATTATCGAGAATGGCGCGTTTTTACAGCGTTGTGAGTTGTGCAAGGATTACTACATGCGTTGTGAGGAGTACGACTTTGACTACTGCGACAGGGCGTCAAAGAGCGGGCGGAGCTGTGTTGAGGTCATGTCCGACAAGAAGGGCATGAAGCAGAGCAAGGCGTTTGTGAACGCCGAAGCCGCGCGTGTCACCAACGCCGAGAGCATCGACGCCGCACTGCTGAACGAGCGTTGTGAGCGGCTTTACAAGGAAATGTCGAGCAGGATTAACGCCGGGTTCACCCAGCGCGATTTCTCCGACTGGTGCCGCTATTTGAACACCATGCGTGATAATATTTTGAACGGCTCGGCGACACTCCGCGACTTTGAAAATTTCAAGGAGTATTCAAAGGCGATGTCGTTTTTGCCGGGGTCACAGGGCGCAGACCGGCGCGACGAAGTCAAGGACAGCAAGGGGCGAACCGTCAAGCCGTTTGTGTTTGAGCGGGTGGACAGGCGCGAGGTGCAAAAGGCGCAACCAAACGACGACGACGATTTTGAGTACGACGGCGACTACGAAAAGGAGGCGGAAGTCAAGCAGATTTCGCCGCGTGTTTCGTCGCGAATTATACGGGGAGTAAATCCCGCCGTCAACGAGTACTCGTCGGGGGTGGTGATACCTTACGGCAATGAGGCGGCAAAAAGGGTCGAGCCAGTTCCGCAAGCTCCGGTTGGGGCGGTTGCACCCGTTGAAGAAGACGTTAAGATTTACAACGTCAAGCCCGTGAAAGAGCCGAAAAAGCCCGATGAATTCGTGAAAGTTTTCAGGCCGCGACGGGAGGAAAAGGCGCAGATTCCGCACATTCCGCAAAAGACCGCGAAAGAAAGCCCGCGTACACCTGCGTTTACGCCCGCACCCGCGCTCAGGCCGCAGTCGCAGGCGGCGCAGTCAGTTCAACCGATAAGTAACCCGAAACCTACAGTTGCGGCTGTGCAAGAGCCACGGAAAATCCCCGCGGAAAACCCGGTCAATCCCGCGCCGACACTGAATATACCGCCCGCCTCCGCCGCCGCCGACAAGCGTGAGCAGGACAAATCGCGCCGATACGCGGCGTCCCAAAAAACCTACGCCTCGCAAAAGGCCGAGGAGACGCAGGAAATCGGGTTCGCCGAGATGATGCGCGGGTTTGAGCGCAGGGACGGCTTCGAGGACGAGCCGGGCGATTCGGACGGCGTACCGGTCTCGCACAAGACCAAAAGGGTCATGGACGCGCTGTTTAAGCCGTCTAAGCCGAGTATGTTTATTAATGTTAATAAGGGTGATGAATAAATTTCTTCGGAAACTAATAAATACAAACGAACCGCGTAATGCGGTTCGTTTGTATTATATATTGTTTTATTTTGTTAATCTACTGTTAATTTTTTCGGTGTTCGCCCTTTTCCAGCGCGGATTATTCGCGTTGATTTCGTCGGCGGATTGCAGGAATCGCTCGTAGTGGTGCATCATGGTGTCGGCGTGGAGCCGCTCCTCGGACGTGCCTGTCACCAACCTGTCGTATTCGGCTTGGTTAAAGGGATTGTAGAGGGTGGCGTTGGCGCGGTTGTTGTTGGTGATGACCAAGCGGTAATGGCTCGGCTCGGGGTTTTGCAACTCGCGCATTACCACCCCGAAAATTATACACTCTGTAATATCCGGCTCACGCGAAACGTATATTTCATAGGCTTCGTAGCGGCTGTCGGCGGGGATTCGGCGCAGGACGGCGTCCAAAGAATCGGCGGCGATGCTGTCCACGTAGCCGTCGAAGACGCCCTGCGACAAGTAGAGGTGGGTGCCGAAGCCGAGCGAGAAGAACAGCAGGATTGAAAAAACCCACAGCAAAGCGGTTTTGAGCGGT
>WRMK01000195.1 GCA_009777155.1 Oscillospiraceae bacterium | reverse complement strand
TCCTTGTAAAATATTTCTTTTTTATTTTATAGTAAAATTTTTTTTCCACTCCCCCGCCACACCCGCCACAGTAATTTTATCTCGCCCGCCGTTTTCAAGCGCGTACTGCACCAAATTATCGCAAACAGTTAACAGCGGGCTGTTAACGATAATCTCCCCAATCGTAACGTCGTCGCCGTAAGCGTGCAACCCGTCCGAGCAGAGCATTAGCACAGAATTATCATCAAGGTCAAATTCATAATAATCTATTTTAACTTCCGATTCCGCGCCGACTGCGCGTGTCAGGCAATTGCGGCGGGGGTGGGTTTTGGCTTGCTCCGGGGTAATCTCCCCGTCTTCAATCAGCTTATTAATATAAGAGTGGTCTTTGGTAATTTGTTGAATACTGTCGCCGGTTATGTAATACATCCTGCTATCCCCGACGTTGACTGCGTAAGCGCGTTTATCGTAGACAATCAAAGCCACGCAGGTTGTACCCATACCGAGCATATCGAGGGAAAACTCGGCTAACTCATAAACCGTGTTGTTTGCGGAGGTCATGGAGGTAATCAGGAGGTTGCGGATTGAATTGCGGTTGCCGTCGGCGCGGAACCCGCGTTTAATCCGCTCCGAGATGAAGTTTATGGTAGTCTCACTTGCGTAACTGCCCGCGTTTTCACCGCCCATGCCGTCGCACAGCACAACCGCCGCCGCATTCGAGGACGGTTTGCCGTCAATATCAAGCATGGAAAACCAGACCCTGTCTTGGTTTTCGGCCCTTTTTAAGCCAATATCGGTTTTCGCAAATAGTTTCATAAATTTTCCTTTAGAACCCGTCTTTACAAGCAACGTGCCGATAAATCGGGCGATATTTTTTGTCAGACAAGGCAAAATTTTTCGTAATGCTTTGTGCATTGCGGAAAATTTTAACGCAGTATGGCGAAAAATTCGCCGATTTAGCGGTGCGTTTCTTGTAAAGACGGGTTCTCTTAATTATAGCACATTTATGTGATAAGTAAATAAAAATTGGTTTACAATTTGGTTACAGTTTTTTGTGTGTGGTGGGGGGAGCGGGGGGCGGTAGGGGGGTAGTAGGGGTGCGGCGGCGCAATAAACGCACGCCCGCGTTCTACGATTTATTAAGCTTAACCTTCTCGAGCCGAACCGTTATCACACAGCACAAGCCCCATTCGAGAACAGACTATCCAAGTAGATGAAACCTGTCAAGTCGTGAACTTATAAGGTCGCAATCGAGGAAGTAGAATGAGAACAGTATGTGTGGCGGGCTGGCGTTTATTGCGCCGCCGCACCCCTACTACCCCCCTACCGCCCCCCCGCTCCCTACAAGTCGGCTAAACTTAATCACCGCTTAACCCCTCTACCTCTGCCCCCCTCAACTGCCCGCAAGCCGCATTAATATCCGCGCCGAGGGTTCTGCGGACTGTGGCGTTTATGCCGCCTTGGGTGAGCCGCTCGTGGAAAAGTTTTGTGGTGGTACTTACAGGCGAGAAAATCTCGCTCTTGCCTGTGGAATTGACCGGGATTAGGTTCACATGCGCGTGGAGTGGCTTTATGAGCCTTATCAGGTCGTCTGCCGACTGCAAATCATCGTTGAGACATTTTATCAAGGCGTACTCGAAACTCACTCGCCGCCCGGTTTTGTCGAAGTAATTCTTACAGGAAGCCAACAGACGACTGATGTTATAACTGCGATTGACCGGGAGAATCCGACTTCGCACTTCATCATTCGCGGCATGGAGCGACACCGAAAGTGTCAAGCCGAGCTTCAACTTCGCCAACTCGTCAATCTTGTCGGCAAGCCCGCATGTGGAGAGTGAAACATGGCGCAAACTCATGTTCCGACCGCTCTTGTCCGAAAGAATTTGCAGGAATTTCAGCACATTCTCGAAATTGTCAAGCGGCTCGCCAATCCCCATTAACACCATGCTCCCGACTTGAAGCCCGCTGTTCCGCTCTGTCTCGTACAGTTGCATGAGCATTTCCGACGGTTCAAGATTTCTCACAAGCCCATTCTCGCCCGAGGCGCAGAAACTGCAATTCATGCGGCAGCCGACTTGCGTGGAAATGCAAAGGCTGTTCGCGTGGCGGTATTGCATCAGAACCGTCTCGATTTTCTCGTCGTCAAAAAGCCTATATAGATATTTTACAGTATTATCATGCCGAGATACAAGCTTTTTTTGTATAATTAGTGGTTTTACACAAAAAGTATTCGTCAATTTTTGTCGAAATTGTTCAGAAAGGTTGCTCATTTCGGAAAAACAACCAACTTTTTTCACATGAAGCCAGTCAAAAATCTGCTTTGCCCGAAATTTCTGCTCACCTAACGAACTTATTTCTACCTCTAATTCTTGTAAAGTTAACGAAAGTATATCTTTTTTCACTATATCTTATATCTCCAACCACAAAGCCGGGCGAACATAACTACTGAATTCTTTGTTGGCAAAGTCGCCACTAACGCGAATATTGCCGCGGCCGTCAATACTCGTGGCGCTATAACTAAGGAAACCGGGCGACCTAAGCCACCACGTGTTCCCACCCGTGGCCCCGCCTCCACTTAGTCCTACTTTTCGTGCGATTCTGTTTTCGCTGTATTCATCGTTTATCTGCACGGTATCTTCCGATGGTCTGTTCGACAACTGCCCGCTGTCGCCGAAATATTTTACCACCTCATCAAGACTTAGCAAGAATACGCGGTCTTGGGTGTCCGCGCCGCCCGGTGTATTGACGTTCCCGCCAATCCCTGTAAAATCCCACGGGCTGTCGGGGTTGGTGTTGGTTACTTCCGCGATTTTCGCCCTGTCGTTTGCGGAAAAGCTGTCATAAAATTCGCCGTTCAGATAGGCTCGTAGGTCGCAGTCTGCCCATGTTATATCGCCAAATTCGGTGTTATAAGGCCGTTCTTCAAGAACACTGTCGCTCAAAAGCAACGCCTTGCCGTCCTGCACATCAAGCACGCGCCAGTCGTAACCGCCAAATTCTATCACATTGCCAATAGCTATATCAACATTTGCAGGTTCGGGGGCGGTGTCGGTGTTGTCGGAGTTGTCGGGAGCTACCGGGTTTGTGTCTCGGGTACTTGCGGGCGGGTCGTTGCTTGTGGTGGGCGTACTCGGT
>WRMK01000194.1 GCA_009777155.1 Oscillospiraceae bacterium | reverse complement strand
AATTTTATAGACCGTAGGGGCGAACTGCGTTCGCCCGTATTTAGAAAGGTGAAAAACCTTGAAAATTAATCTACAGAATCGGAGAAAACGAAACGTGTCATTTAACCGATTGTTGCAGATGGACGAGAGGGAAAATATGGCAATTATCACACCACTCTGCAGCTCCAGCAGCGGGAATTCTGTTTTTGCAGGTTCGAGAAGTGCGGGGGTTTTAATCGACATGGGGTGCAGTTTCAAGAAGCTGCGCCTGTTGTTGGATTTGTGCGGGGTGAGCCTTGATGCGGTGAGGGCTGTGTTGGTGACACATGAGCATGTTGACCACGTGAAAGGGCTGTATCAATTGACGAAACACACCGACATCCCGATTTACTCGTCACGCGGCACATTGAGGTATTTGCAAGAGGAAAATTTGGTCTTTACTGCACAGAATTTGCACAATCTTGAGCAACTGAAAAATATCCCGCTCGACTACGAAATTAAAGCCTTTGAAACGCCGCACGACGCCCTCGACAGTGCGGGGTTCACGCTTGAGAATCGCGACTGCAAAATCGCCTACTGTACCGACCTCGGCACGGTCACAGAGCGGGTTCGCGAGGGCATGAGGGGCGCGGATTACGTCTTCATCGAGTCGAATTATCAGCCGGACATGCTCCGCAATAACCCGCGCTATCCCGCCTACATAAAGCAACGAATTTCGTCGTCTTCGGGGCATTTGTCGAACGGCGACTGCGCCGAATTTGTCGCAGAGCTCGTCAATCAAGGCGCGACCCGGTTCATTTTGGGGCATCTAAGCCGCGAAAATAACACCCCCGAAATTGCCGCAGAGACCGCGGTGTCGGCGCTCCACGAAATTGGCGCAATGCGTAATCGGGATTATTTCTTGGAGGTCGCGGCAATTGAAACAGCAGGTGAAATAATCGCAGTGTGACGAACAATTGACAATTGACAATGGACAATGGACAATTGAGGTGTCGCTACGCGACGGTTTTCCGATTGAATAATTTATAACTCGTATAACGCTCTCTCGCAATTGCTAGAATCCGAACCCGCCGTCCGTGTCTTCACGGTCATTAGAGTCTAAAAACCGTCGCGGAGCGACACGACAATTGTCCATTATCAATTGTCCATTGTCAATTGTCCATTGTCCATTATCAATTGTCCATTGTCAATTGTCCATCAATTATCAAAGAAGGAAAAAACCTATGACAATATTAGCCCTCATCCCCATAATCTGCCTTTTTATCTGCCTTGTCGGCGTGAAGCTTTCGGTTGCGAAATCGGGTTTGGTCTCGCTGATTATCGCGCTGATTATCGCGTTTGTGTTCTACGGATTTACGCCGTTTGGGCTGGCGGTTGCGGCGGGTAAGGCGTGTTGGTTGGCGTTGTTTGTGTCGCTCATCGTCTGGTGCGCCTTGCTCTTGTATCACTTGGTCAGCGATTTCGGCGCGATTGAGGTTATAAACAAGAACGTCGCGATTTTAGTCAAGGACGAATTCGCCGCGTTTCTGCTCCTTGGGTGGTGTTTTACCGGGCTTTTGCAGGGGATTGCGGGGTTTGGCATACCCTCGGTGATTGTCGCGCCGATTCTGATTTCGTTGGGGTTCAGCCCTGTGAAGTCGCTCGCCGCCCCGCTTATCGGGCACAGTTGGTCGGTCACGTTCGGGTCAATGGGCGCGGCGTTTTTCGTCATTCACGGCATTACCGATATACCCGAAGTTGAATTAGCTCTGCCGATGTGGATGTTCAACGCCGTGACAATTCTCGGCACCGGAATCGGGCTTTGCTTTGTCTACAACGGCTTTAAGGGCATCAAGAAGGGCATCAGCTACGTCCTGCCCGTCGCCGCCGCCATGAGCGGGGCGCAGTTCCTTGCAGTCACTTTCGGCATGTATTCAATCGCTTCGATTATCACCGGATTGGCGGGCGCAACGACGATGTTTTTGCTGTACAAATTGCGCTACAAGAGCGGTAAAACTGCGGCTGTATCTGAAAAATCCGAAGAATCTGAAACTATTGAAAAAGGCGACAAACCCAAGCTGAACCTGTTGCAGGCGGTGTTGCCGTACGCGCTGATTTTGGTGCTGTTGCTGTCGTTTCAATTTATCCCCAAAAGTGTCCGCGACGGCGTTGCACTCGCGCCGAGTTTCCCCGAGACATCGACGACCCTCGAAGTCGGTCATACTGCGGCTTCCGAGACTAATTACAACCCGATTAGACTATTAGTTCACCCCGCGTTGGTACTGCTCATCGCCGCGCTTGCCGCGTGTATTATTTACAAAAAAGCGGGGATTTTCAGCGGGAAAACTTTTGGCAGTGCGGCGAAAAAGACGGTCAAGAAAGGAATCCCCGCGACGTTGGCTTTGCTTGCATTCGGGAACATGTCGCTCGTCATGATGGATTCGGGGCAGATGTTTCAACTTGCACAGACCGTCGCGAATTTGACGGGCAAGTTTTACCCGCTCGTTTCGCCCTACATCGGCGTTCTCGCGACTTTCCTCACCGGCAACAACACCAATTCAAACGTCATGTTCGGCGATTTTCAGTACACGGTTGCGCGGGAGCTTGGAATGAGCGGCGCGGTTATGTCGGCGGCGCAGTCGATTGCGGGCGGCTTGGGCTGTTCAATCGCGTCAACGCTGATTTTCATGGCGGCCTTGACGACCAATCAACCCGAAAAAGTCCCGGTGATACTGAAAAAGTTAATCCCGATTACTTGTATTATTGCGGGGGGGATGGGTCTCTTGAATTTTATCTTGTTGGGTGTTTTTCAATATGGGGCTTGACATTTTTTCGGTATATAGTATATAATAGTTAAAACGGAGGTTTATTTATGAAATGTATTGCTAAATTATTGTGGGACGATTCGATATGGTATTCGGACGTTGTTACCGACAAGGGTGAAAACGTGCGCTTGACCTTGGAGTCGGGGTCTTTCGACGCGCTCGTGGAGCGGGTTAAGGTCGCCTTGCCCGAGATGTTGGAGTTGAATTTCGGGTATACGGGGGATATTGAGTTGGTTACAGTGGCTATGTAAACCACGGACGACCAAGGGCGGTGGGTCGGCAGGGGGCAGGGGGTCTGTGTCTGCTCTACCGCAAAGAGCCACACGCCCGCGTTCTACGATTGATAAAGCTTAACCCTCTCGAGCCGAACCG
>WRMK01000193.1 GCA_009777155.1 Oscillospiraceae bacterium | reverse complement strand
CAAGCCCCGTGCCGCTGTGTTGCGCTATTTTTTTATACTCGCCGTCTTCGTACCCGAAAAGTATATTAATATCCGGCTCCCAATCCGTCATCTCGATATTATATTTTTCCACAAGCATCAGCAACGGCACGCCGTCCCCCGCCACATCAATCAGCACAGGGTAAAACTCGTCAAAAGTGCCGTTGTCGCCAAAATTAGCGTAAAGAAGCTCCGCGTCCGTAATTGCCCGCGCATACGCCAACGCCTGCTCGCTTGACAGGCGCAGATTTCCGCGCTCACCGTAGTACGGGATTTCTGAAAGGGGGTTGCTTGAAGTTGTAATTTCTTCAAGCTCAACTTGAGTTTCAACTTCAATAATTTCCGAAACTGTTTCATTTTCCGACTCGCTTATCACAGGCGCAGGGTCAACCGCACACCCGCCAAGCAAGACCGCGAATACAAGTAAAATAATTATAACTTTCATAGTACATTCCCCTTCCAAATAAATCAAATCCCCACGTGAATCACATAATAAACCACGCTCAAAACCGCATTAATAATGCTCCAATACACAACATCTATACCAAAAAACGTATCTTTTACAACAACGGTATAAGTTTCCCCGGTAGTTTTATTGGCTATCTTCAAAACTAATACTTCCTTTTCCTTTCCGTTACCGAAGTCGATTACATTGCGCTCACATGTTGAACGCCGATATCGCTTGATTAAAATCCCGCTCACCAAACAAAACAGCGCAGTCAACAGAAAAAGAAAAAAATTGTCATAATTACTTTCGCCGGAAAAAGCAATAACTATTACACAAGCAACAGCAAAACTCAACGGCACAAAAAATCCCAAACCTCGCCAGACTAAGAAAAACATAAAAACCCCCTACTAATTCAATCACTTCCCCCGATAAAACCCCGACACCAAACACAAAACCCCACCAACCACATAAAGCGCAGCAGGTACATAAGATTCCCCCACAAAATTCACAACCGCCACAACGAAAAACAACACCGCAACGCCAATCATCCACTTGAAATTGCTCTTTCTCGCGCTCTCGAACGCCGCTTTTGCGGCCTCGGCGTCAGTTTCGAGGACGACGCCCGCTTCTTTAATGGCTTTGTAAAAATCCGCACGCCTTTTGCGCCACATTATCACCGCGAAAATCGCAACAGCTGCGCCGATTCCCAAAACATACTGCCAAATGCTCCGCCCGGGTTCAAAAAGACACAGCGGAATCGCAACGGTAAGGCTGAACACCGGCAACAGCGACCAGAAAAGCATTTTCCAGTATGCGGGGTAGAATTGCCGGTCTTTCAAGACTGTTTTGTTGCGCCGATTTATGACGATAACCGGCATTTTGAAAAGCATTTTTTTACCTAAATAAAACCCGATAAGCAACGATAAAACCGCCATTGTTGCCACTATAGCCGTGAGAATAAACTCCATATTTTCCCCATGTCCTTCCTGCACAAAATGTGCGTTTGAAAGTTTCGTTTCCCCCGATTAGTGCCGGGTCTTTCAAAGTACTCCCCCTACCTAATCTCGGTCATCTCGCTGCCAACCCGCACCAAATTCTCGTGGTGTTCGGCGTAGGTTGAGGCGAAAAAGACCTCTCCCGTTTCGATATTCGCGCAGAAATACCAGTAGTTGGAATTGCGCGGCGCGGTCAGCACTGCCATGATTGCGTCCATGCCGGGATTGTTAATCGGGCCGGGCGGTAAACCTATGCTAATATAGGTGTTATAGGCATCTATCATGTATTGATAGTCGTCAATGTTTCGCTGATTCGTGCGGGGTTTTATATAATTGTCGGCGTAATACCCGGTCGGGTCGGACTGCAAAAACGGGAAATCCTCGCCGTTATTCAGCCTGTTTATGAAGACCGCCGCGACATTCCGCATATCTTCGGGGTCTGCCGCCTCTGCCTGAACCATCGAGGCAAGCGTAATCAGCTCGTTCAGGGTAAACCCGCGCTCGTTCATGGATTTGTACATCTCGGGCGTTACCATATCGTCGAAATGCTCCAGTATCCGAAACGCCGCAATCCGCGCATAATTCGCGATTGTCTCCCGCTCACGGTCGTTCATGGCGTCGATATTTTTGCCGTCACGCAGTGCGTCTACCACGAAAAATTCGTAGGTCTCGGGGAAAAAATAACCCTCAAGTTGGTGCAATTTCAGCAGGCTCACAGGCAGCCGCTTTTCAAACTCATAACGATTATGTTTATTTGTGTAGTAATACTCGAAATCCTCGGCGAAACAAACAAAGTTTTCCTCAAGCAAGCGGCCGATTTCCTCGGCTGTAGTCCCCTCCGGAATCGTCACCATAACCGTATCGCGGATACTCGCGGTCGATTGCAGAGTGCGGATAATCGCCGAATAAGTCATCGAGGAATCGAGCATGAACATGCCGCTGAGATAATTGTCGTCATGCCCGAACAACTGGGAGTACAACGTGAAAAATCCCGGCATGCTTATGAGGTTTTTACTTTGCAGAATCTCCGCAATCTCGGACGTCATTGCATCGGGCGGAATCTCAACCTCGACCGTGAACTCGTCTACCGTAATCCCGGTAAAATCCACGGCAATTTGAATTATATAGTAGGCCAAAAACACCGACACCGACACTATAAACACCACCAGCAATATCCCGCCGAATACGTGTGCAAGCGTTTTCCCGGTCTGCTGTGCCTTCAATTTGCGGATTTGTTCTTCACGGGCGCGGTCTTTTTTGCGTTTGCGGGCTTTCATTTCCATCGGCGAGTTTTTCACGCGGAAAGGTCTGCCGTCGTCTTCTTCTTCAATTTCAGTTTCAGGCAACTCGTCAGGCTCGGTCTTCACGGCGAACCCTATATTTTTCTCACCCCGCAACGAAGAAGCCGCATCGCTGATTTCGGCAAAATCCGCCTTGTCGAGGACGGTGGTTTTGTCGGGCGCGGTGGGCGGATTATTTTTCGGGGGCGGCGAGGTTCTTCGTGCAAAAATAGACGCCAAGGTGTCTTCCTCGCGCCTGTCACGGCGCGGTTCGGGCGGCTTAAATACGCCGGTTTTGTCCTCCATCGTGTTCTCCTTACATATCGATTGCGAAACTCACGGGCGCGCAATGCGCGCCCCTACAATAGCTCCGTAATTACTAAATTCACCGCAACATCATGCGGGTCTACGGGCAATTCCATGACCTTT
>WRMK01000192.1 GCA_009777155.1 Oscillospiraceae bacterium | reverse complement strand
CTTGCTTGCTTGCTTGCTTGCTTGCTTGCTTGCTTGCTTGCTTGCTTCTTTTCTAATTATAACATATTTTTGCATAGAAGTCAATCCTTTTGCGGGAATTTTTTGGTTATGATTTTATTATAGCATGATTTATCTGTTAATGCAATTGGCAGTTTGCACAAAAATGTTTGTTGGGGGGTATGTGCAATAAATGTTAGCAACGGTAGGGAACGGCGTAACGTGGCGTTGTTTGCGGACGACCGGGGCGGTCGTGCCTATGGTGGGGGTTTGCGGGGCGTGGGGGGCAGGTGCGAACCGTTGTGTTTATGAGGTCGGAATGGTTAAGAATCGTTCCCTACAATAAACCTTATCAACTGCGAATTGAAAAATCAAATGAGAAATAGCAAAACCCTGCAATTCTCTGCAATACACAGCAATAAAACAGCATCACAATTGCATTTATGGGCAACTGAGGGCTTCGTTTGCAACGATATGAACAAAAGTATTTTCAAAAAGAAAAACGCCTTTTAGACCGCCCTGACGTAAGAATACATTCCTACCCAAACAGCGTAACATCGCTGTTACGCTGTTTGAGTAGGAATGTGTTCTTACGGCATGGCGGCATATTAGCCGTCCATTTTTGCGTGGTTATGAAACGAAAACAGCGGCCTGTATGCCGCTGTTTTTGTGTGTTCAATCGAGTTATTTCCAAATCCCAAGCTCGGATTTGATTTTGGTTGCATAGTAATGGATAAGCTCCATGACTGTCGGCATGCCGCGTGCGGGGTTGATTCTTGCGGTGTAGAATTTCGTCAGCTCGTCGGCGGGGGACGCCTTCCATGCCGAGGCGATTGCGTTTTGCATTGCCCGCTCGACACTGGGGGTCGCTTTGCCGAATTTTGCGGCGATTTCGGTTGAAATATTCGGCTCTGATTTGTTGATAATGCGGACTATACCCTCGATGAGGTATTTCCTGCCTACCGCCTTGGGGTTAATGCCGATTAGGTCTAAATGTGCGTTTATCTTTTTGACAATGCGGTTTGAAGTTTCCTCGATTTCGTCCTTTGACAAAACATCAGCCACTTTACTCTGCTGTCTTTTTCTTTGCAGGAATCCGCTCATGGATTTGAGGAATTTAACCGTCATCTCCGCGCTGTATCCCTTGTCGTACTTGCCCATGATGAAATCCGCGCCTGCATCTCGCGCCTCGTCGTGTGCCGCCAAGGTGTCGTTTTTCGTCGTCACTAAAATGTATGGGAAAAGCGCAAGGTCTTTTTCTTTCAGGGACTGCATAAACGATATGCCCGTTCCCGAACCTTTGTTCAGCTCCATGTCGAGGATAATCGCGTCGGGTAGGTTTTCCACAACCTGAGCAATGGCTTTTTCGGGGCTGTTTGTCACGTTTACCAATCTTACTCCTTCGTTCTCGTTTATGTATTCGAGAATAGCCCTGCATTCGTCAGCGTTGTCTTCAATCAACAACACTTTTAAGTCTTTTTCCATAGTTTTTGTTCTCCTTGAATCAGACCGACCGGTCTATTATTAATATAACTTTCGCTACTATACATTATATAACATTTTACGACAAATAATCAATATGAAAAACCAACAAATATTTTATGGTTTTTTGTGATTTATTACAGCTTTTTTCACAAAGTTTTCGCGAGTATTTCACAAAACCCCACAATATTGGCCGAAATTGCCATAAAATGCGGCGATAATTGCACTTTCCTACAATTATTGCGCCTGTTTTGCGTGATTATTTAGTGAAATCGCTGAATTTTCATAATTTTTCCATATACTTATTATATTTCCTTGTATTAGATAATAATTTATGGTATTATGTATGTGAGAAAAATCGGAGCCTGTTTAGTATCTCGACGCGGCGGCATTTTGGTCAAATTTGCGCCCCGCTTCGTCAAAAATCCTCGAAATAAACAAATTATTTCTGCGGTTTTTTCCTTGCGGTGCATCAAATTTGCCGCAAAATCCCACTCGCGCCGAGATACTAAACAGGCTCCCAAATACGCTCTGAAAGGAAAGAATCAAACATGTCAGACGATGTAAAAATCACCACCACGGTAAAAGTCCCTGCGAATGAGGGCGGCACGGCGGGTAAACCCGTAGTTGCGGAAGTGAAAAAACCTGCGCCTAAAGCGGCTGCTAAGAAAGTTGCGAAGAAGCCGGCGGCTAAGGCTGCACCCAAGGCGGCAGCTAAACCTGCGGCCAAGGCGGCTAAGGCGGCGGTCAAAAAAGCTGAACCTAAAGTTGCTAAGAAGGCAGCTCCGAAGGCGGCTAAAGCGGCTCCTAAAGCGGCGGCGAAGCCTGTAGCAGCAAGCCCTGTAGCTAAAGCTACTGCCAAGAAGGCTGTGGCGAAAAAAGACGTTGCAAAAGCACCGGTTAAAAAGGGCGGCAGGAAAAAGGCGGAAGTCTTTGTGGACGCAACCGACAAGGCGAAAACTGCGCTCTGGAAGGCCATCAGCAAGACCAAGGCTAAGAAAATTAAGGGCGAGGTCGCTATTCAGGTCTATGCCGAGGGGTTGGATTCGTTCTACATCGCGGTTAAAGACGGCACTCCCGAAATCGAGCGCTACCACTACGACAACAATGCCGGCAGTTTGAACCTTACCGAAAAAGAGCTTTATAAGATTGCAAAGGGCAAGTACGACGTTATCGCCGGGGTTAAGTCGGGCGCGGTCGGCTTCGAGGGGAATCTTTCGGTTCTGTTGAAGATTATGGATATATTTTGATTTTTATTGATTTTCGTTGATATTTGTTTGTTTTTGTAGTCCTTTATGGAATAAGGGATAGTGATTCACGCGGGTTGTTTTAATCCGCGTGTGTTTTGTGGGGGTGGGTACTCGCGGATTTCCTGCAATGTGGGCGTTGCAGGGGGGTGTCCCGCAGATTGCGGCGGGTTGTCGCAACGGCGCAATCCCGATAAGCTTGAAAAGCGGGGTGGTTTTCGAGTTAAACGACTATAAACAAGTGCACCGCGGATTTCCTGCGAGGATTTGTGCAGAAAAAGCTTGACAATTCGGAGTTTTTGTGGTAGAATGGGTTTGTGGGGTGTTGTCTGCGGACGGCGCGCGCAAATAGGGGTGTAGTTCAATTGGTAGAGCAACGGTCTCCAAAACCGTAAGTTGGGGGTTCAAGTCCTCTCGCCCCTGTATATTTCAAAACTCGTAAACCTTGATTACAAGAGGGTTTGCGGGTTTTTATTTTTGGGGAATTTCACCTTTTGGGGTTTATTTGGGGTTTATTTTGAAATTTTCGGTTTTACCCCGCTTGCGCCTGTGTTTTAGAGAAGTCAAGGGCGTTTTCAACAGCGTTTGAAATTTTTTCCTGTGCGTTCTGTAATAAATGGCTGTATACGCCGAGCGTGACATTCGGGTTACAATGT
>WRMK01000191.1 GCA_009777155.1 Oscillospiraceae bacterium | reverse complement strand
TTGCTTTTTTTTTTATATTTTGGGGGTGGGGCGCCGGCCTCCCCCCCCGAAAAAATAATTCGGGGGTTGGTGGGGGGGGGGGTGGGGAGCCCCGACCCTACATTGCGCGAATCTACACATACACCGTCTTCTGCCTAAAAATAATCCCCAACGTATTCGGCCCGCAGTGATTCGACACGGTACAGCCTGCGTTTGTGGCGATTATCTCCTTGAAATCGGCGTGTTTTTTAATACATGCACGCACATGCTCGACTATCTCGTCACTGCAAGCCGGGTGGGTGATGAAACAGCGTGTCAAGTCGAGATTGTCCACATCGGACAAGCGGTCTTTCACGTAAATCTCAAGCACTTCCGCGAATTTTCCGCGGTACTTTTTGCCGACCCGCATTGCGCCGTCGCAAACCTCAATACACGGCTTAATCCCCAGAATCTTCGAGCTAATCAGCGCGACCCCCGAACACCGCCCGCCCCTGTGCAGATAATCCAAGCGGTCGATTACGAAACTGCAATTTATATACGGCGCGGATTCCTCAACAAAAGCGGCAATTTCGGCGGCGGTTTTGCCCTGTTTTGCCATAATCGCCGCGTCAAGCACGGTGTACCCGCTCCCCGCCGAAAGATTGCGCGAGTCCGCGACCTGCACTTTTGGGAAATCTTCGGCGGCAATCCGCGCGTTTTGGTTACACGCCGAGAATTTCTCGCTTATATTTATCTGCACAATCTCGTCGTGGCTTGCGGAAAATTTCTCAAAAACTTCTTGGTAATCGAAGACGTTGACGGCGGCGGTGGTGCAGGTTTTGTGTTCATTTTCCACCATTTTGAAAAGCTCCCTCGGCGTAATGGTCACACCGTCGCGGTACTCCTCGGCATCGCTCAAAATCAACAGCGGCGTAAGGGTTATGTCGTGCTGTCGGAGCAATTCCGGCGACAAATCGCAGGTACTGTCGGAGATTATTTTTACCATTTTGCACACCTCTTTGTTGTTAATGAATAATGAATAGGGAACAATGAATAATTGAGGTATCGCTCCGCGATGGTTTTCCGATTGAATAGTTTGAAACTCGTGTTAATTTTTTCACGATTGCTAAATTTAATACATTATTCCTTGTTCATTGTTACCTATTCCTTATTTTGAACTTACCGATTGAATCTTGCAGTATCGCCGACTGCCGACTGACTTCCTTGCTGTCCCTTGCGCTTTCGTCGGCGGTTTGGCTGTTGCGGCGGACGTTCTCGTTTATGCCGTCAATCGAGCTGTTGATTTCGGCGATAACGTCGGCTTGGCGGTCGGAAAGTGCGGAAATTTTATCGGCCAATTCTGCACTTTCGGTTATACTTTCAAGGATTTCGCGGAACGACTCGGCAGTCGCGGCGGCAATCTCCGAGCCGAATTGCGCCTTTTCAATCGAATCGTTTATCAGCGCGCCTGTATCATTCGCCGCGTTACGGCTTTTCGCCGCCAAGCTGCGTATTTCCGACGCCACCACCGCAAAGCCTTTGCCGTGTTCACCCGCACGAGCGGCCTCGACACCTGCGTTTATGGCTAATATGTTGGTTTGAAAAGCAATGTCGTTGATGATTTTGATGACCTTGCTGATTTCCCTGCCCGACTCGTTAATCTGCGTAACCGCGCCAATCATGTCCTGCATTTGGCCGCCGCCCTTTTCGGCGAGCAGCTTGACCGACTGCGAAAGCCCCGCCGATTTTGCCGCCAATTCCGCACTCTCAGCGGTCTGCGCCGCCACGTTCGATATAGTATCGCTCAACGCGTGAATCGACTCCGACTGCTCCGCCGAGCCGTCCGCCAACAACCGCGCCTCATTATCCATGCGGAACGAGCCCTCGCTGACGCCTGCCGAGGCACGCTGAATATCCGCGAACATATCGTTCAAACTCAGCACCATCTTTTCGAGCGCACCGCCCACCGTGTCCTTTTGCGAACGGTTAGTGAGCACAGTCGTCAAATCCCCCGCCGCAACCGCGTTCAGCGACTTAATCTTCTCGCGGAACATCGCCAGCATGTCCCCGGTGGAGCGGGAAATGTCGCCGATTTCGTCCATGCGGCGGTTCAAAATTTTGCTTTGTTTGTAGGCTTCGTCCTCCAAGAAAATATTGCCCGATTCCGCAATGCCCGAAATTGCACTGCTCAAAAACTTCAACGGCTTTGACATATCTATAAGCAGAACAACCCCAAGTGCGATACAAGCCATAGGGGCGATTACTGCAAACGCATACAATATGTAGCGTAAAACATTCAGTGCATCATGCAAATCGCCCTCGTCAACCCCGCCCCTCACGCCGCCAATTATCACCAACAGGGCAACCGCAAACGCCACGCACAAAACTGCCACCCCTATGAATGACAGCATTATTTTGGTTTTAATCTTCAGCTTTTTCATTTTATCAACACACTTCTATATAATCTTTGTGGTCACCACGTCCAAGCCGCATCATATTTTTGGATTTCCGTGTCGCTGGTGAGGATTGTCATTTGCTCCACAAGAGCGGTGGCGACAATAATCCCGTCAAAGGGGTCGCGGTGTATCAAGGGGAGGGTGTTGTAGGCCTCGATATGCTCTTGCTCAATTGGCACAAACCCAAACCCGCTCGACTTCACTTTATCAAAAACACCCGACACCCCATATGGGAGTTCTAATTTTTTTATCCTGTTTTTGACAGAAATCTCCCAAAGCGAAACAACGCTCACCGATTTATGACAATTTTTGTCAAGAATGATTTGTCGTGCTGACTTTGAAAGCTTTTCCGGCTCGAACAAAAGCCACAACAAAGTGCAGGTGTCTAAAATGTAGTCCATTAAAACATATACTCCTTCATTTCGTCCAACGGCGCGCCGAAATCATCGGGAACTACAGCCAACCCCTTCCAGCACCCTAACTCAGGCGACTTAGACGGGTCGGGTTCAATGATATAGCGCGTCTTCCGCTTTTCGGGCACAGGCTTCACCGGCTCATTTTCAAGCACGGTTATAAGGACTTTCGGGCGGCCCGCAATTCTAATCGGCGCACCAAACGGCAAAATCCTCCCGTTATCCCAATATCCCTCAAAGGTTTGTAACATAATTATTCACCATGTCCTTCTTGCACAAAATGTGCATTTGTGAGTTTCGTTCCCCCTCGCAGGGATAGTTTTCACCCGATTTGCACCGGTTGATTTAGAACTTGCCACCTCGTTTTCAAGAGTATATCTTCATTATACCCTATTTTATTTCAAAAAGCAAGCATTATTTTCAAAAACTACTCGGTGTAAAACCTATTGACAAACGGCAAATTTTATATTAAAATTAATTATACCCTACTCTCTCAATCATTTCCACCCCTCAAAACCATAGCTCGGGGGGGGGGGGGGGGGGTGGGGGCCCTGGCTGACCTACGTCCTCCCCCGCACGCTCCAATCCTCTACCGTGCGCTCCCTCGCGAGCACCCCC
>WRMK01000190.1 GCA_009777155.1 Oscillospiraceae bacterium | reverse complement strand
CTGTCTATTGCAAGTTTTCCCTCGCCTATGGGTTTGTGCTTCTTAAAAAGTCTTGAGGGGGAGGAAGTTAAGCTTTATCAAGCGTAGAACGCGGGCGTGCGGCTACTTTGCGGCGGCGCAGACATAGACCCCTACTACCCCCCTCTGCCCCTCATACTTGCAAAAATTTTGCGATATGTGTGAGTTTCGCAGTCGTATATAATAATATCATTATACATCACCCCGCCAATTTTGTCAAGCGTTTTGCGCTTGCAATTAGGGGCGGTTTGTGGTATGATTGAGGTAAGAAATCTTACAAGGAGGATAAAAACATGAAGAAACTTACAGCGGTTTTCTTAGTAATAGCGATGGTTACAGGGACTTTCCAAATCGCCTCAACCGCGGCGACAACAGCAGGTGCGCTTGCAGTTTTGCGGCACGTTTCGGGCGGCACGCAATTGACACCGGAGCAGCGTGAGGCACTGGGAATCGGCGCAGACGAGGCTGTAACGACGGCTCATGCGCTTGAAATTCTGCGGACTGCGGCGAATACTATTTACACTGTAGACGTCCCTTTGGGCGGGTTCCCGACAACTGTAAGCGGGTTTTCCGAGGGGTTGGCGCGGATTGAAGTGGGGGGAAAATGCGGCTTCATTGATGATACAGGCGAAATTGTCATTCCGCTCGAATATGACAGCGACAGATATTCCTATTTTTCAGAAGGGCTGGCGTTGGTTTACACAGGCGGCAGTTACCGTGCCTCTACTCAAAGAGAGCGAGTCGGCGGCAAATGCGGTTATATTGACAAGAGCGGCGAGGTTATAATCCCCTTGCAATACGACAACGCCACGGCTTTTTCCGAGGGGCTGGCAATTGTCGAAAAAGATGAAAAGCAATACATTATTGACAAAACAGGGGAAATTGTCGCCGAATTAGATGTTTATTATGATGAGGTTCGTCGTTTCTGGGACGGTTTGGCGAGCGTCAGAATAGCCAACGAGTATGGATTTATAGACACAACCGGCAAGGAGGTTATCCCGGTGGGTAAATATGATGTGTGGCAAAATTTTATCGAGGGATTAGCGGTTGCACGCAGTCAAAATAAATATGGATTTATAGACAAAACCGGAGAAATCGCAATACCATTTAATTATAATTGGCTCTATTCTTTTTCCGATGGATTAGCTGTAGGTTATAATTATTATGATGATGAATATAACCCCATACATGGCGTTATAAACAAGCTCGGCGAGGTTGTTATACCGTTTGAATATGATTATATCGGGGATTTTTCCGAGGGGTTAATGGCTTTCAAAAAAGACGGCGAATACGGCTACATGGACGAAACAGGGCAGGTTGTAATATCGCGTGTCCACAAGGAAATGCGTATATCGTTTTCACGAGGGCCGCTTTTCCCGTTTAATAATGGCTTCGCGGTGGTTCACAACATGGTGACTGCGGAACCCGAACGAAATATTATGGATATGTCCTCTTATGAAAAGTGGGGCGTTATTGACAAGGCAGGAAACGAAGTAATCCCGCTGAAATACGATTATATCAGCAGTTTTAACGACGGACTCGCCGTCGCGCTGGTGGGTCACGCCGATTTTTACCACAACTATTTTAGCGGCGAATGGACTATTTTGCAGATTGATGGTGATATTATTCGCGAATTGACGATAAATATCGACATTGCCGATGATTGAGCGGTGAGCCGCCAATCGCCCCCCTCGCCCCCCTTTCCTACAACAAAGTAATTAATTCCCCTTTCCTCGCATATAAATCTGTATACCGATTTACAGCGGAGGGGCGATAACGTGACACGAAACATTAGAAAAGCTCCCGACTTTGGGACGAAGCAGGAAAGATGTGTAAGTCTGGGAAAGTATATCATCGCTAATAATGCGACCGTGAGAGAAGCCGCAAAGGTTTTTGGAATCAGTAAAAGTACGGTACACCAAGATATAACCGCAAGACTCGAAAGAACCAATCCTGCCCTGCACAAGGAAGTCAAGGCGGTTTTAGAAAAAAATAAACAGGAACGCCACATCCGCGGAGGTATGGCGACAAAACTTAAATACAGCAGTTTGACAAAATGAAAAGTATTTTGTCAAACTGCGGAGTAGTGCAGACAAAAACGTAGAAAAACATAGAAAAATATTGGACCTCGCAACACCCCCGTGATTTTGTGTCACGGGGGGTGTTGCTTGTTGTGGGGTTGTTGGTGTTTCCCCTACAACAACAACCTCTCATAATGAAAATTCGCAGACGAACGCCGCAGTAACACTAACCCGATGACAACGCAAGCAACCCCGATTACGAGCAACAACCACGCGCCGACCGCCGCCAATCCGCTGAATTGGCCGACCCCTAAAACCATGAGTGGTATAATTAAAAACACACTTTTTTGATAAGATTCTTCGACCGATTTTGCTTTTGCCGAGCCGCGCACAATCATCGAAATCGCAACTAACGAAAATCCGGGCGATAAAAGGAGCATCAAAACCAACCAACTCAGCCCGGGAAGCACCATTGAGCCTGTTGTAAACCAAATTTCAACTTGTACAAAAAGTGTCATTACAAAAAACGACAAAATAGATATAAATTGACTTAAAATTAAAGCCGCCATAATCTTCGCGCCGAAGATTTCACGCAGGCTCAACGGGCAGTACAAAAGGGTTTCAAGAGTCCGCTTTTCTTTTTCACCCACGAAAGAACTTGCCGCCATAATTGTCGATGAAATTATCGGAATCATTAGGAAAAAAACCGGTATCATATTGTCTAAAACCAATCGTAGCAAGGCTTCACGCATTTCGGCGACCTCCATAGTTTCAACATCTGCGTTCGGCAATAGTGTCAAAAGCCCTTCAAAATCATCAGAATCTACCGGCGCCAACGCGATTAAAAGCACGAAAATCGACGGAATAAATACCGCCATAACCAGCGGAACAAGTAACATCGCCGAGAATAAATTTTTGTTTGATGTTATGCCGCGTATATCTTTTTTTATTAAAGCTTTTTGCATGGAATTAATCATTGTAAATCCCCTTTCTGACTGCTTTTTTCAGCTTTTTTAACTTTTTCAAATAGCGCGAAATAAATTTCTTCTAACGAAAGTTTTCGGGCAGAAACATTATAAATATTGCCGCCTTTTTCAACTATACTTTTGATAATATTCGGGATTTCATCTTCCGTGTTCACTTTTATCTCATAATCTCGTTCGCCGATTTTACTTGATTGTATACTTTTTGGAAATAAATCCGCTGTTATGTTCACCGTCAAGCCCGAAAAAACCAGTCTGCGAAGCTCCTCAAGATTACCGGTTGCTAACATAATTCCGTCGGAAATTAGCCCGTAAGTAGTGCAAATTTCCTGTGCATAACGCAGTTGGTGAGTGCATAAAAACACAGTCGCACCCTCGTTTTCGGCGAGATTTTTTATCATGTTGTTAACATTCGCAACGCTTTCGGGGTCAAGCCCGGAAGTCGGCTCGTCTAAAAAAAGAATCTTCGGGCGGTGAAGCATTGCTCGCGCCAATGAGAGCCGCTGTCTCATGCCG
>WRMK01000189.1 GCA_009777155.1 Oscillospiraceae bacterium | reverse complement strand
GATGATTATATGCGAAGACGTGACCCCGAATGTCTGATTATCGGCGACGAAAAACCGACCGACAAACCGCGGTACAGAGAGGTTTTCAACAAAGACTTTGCCGATTTGCGGCAGGAAACTTTCGATTGGCTTAAAAATCAGGACTTAATCGTCGTGCCTGTCATGGTGGGCGGGGACGAGTTCGGGTATCACTGCGCGCTAATCGCCCCGAAAAACGCGGGGTTCTTCGCCTGCGGGCTTGCCGACTTGCAATATTTCGTCAACTTGGCGGAGTTTGACGGCGACTTTGAACCCAAAGTCGTGATTTATCTTGCGCCGCCGTTTCGTCACACTCATTTTGAGGGCAAGCAGATTGTGGTACACAACCGCCTTGATGAGGTTTACGAGCTGCTCGCGTACAACTTGTACCCCGGGCCGAGCGCAAAGAAAGGTATCTACGGATTCCTGCTCGACGTCGGTGAGCGCGAGGGCTGGGTTGCGGTACATACGGCGGCTGTGAAAATCGTTACGCCTTACGAAAACGAAATCGTCATGATGCACGAGGGCGCGTCGGGCGGGGGCAAGAGCGAGTTGTGCGGGCAGATTCACGCTGAACCCGATGGGCGAATTTTGCTCGGCACAAGTATACTGAGCGGCGAGAAATTCCTGCTACGGATTGACGAGCCCTGCGAGTTGCACCCGATTGCAGACGACATCGCAATCTGCCACCCGAAAATCCAGAACAACAGCAACAAGTTAGTCATCAAGGACGTTGAGGCGGGCTGGTTCGTCCGTGTTGACCACATCAAGGAATACGGCACCGACCCGCATTTAGAAAAGGCGTGTATTCAGCCGTCCGAGCCGCTTATTTTCATGAGTATGCAGGCGGAACCCAACTCAACCTGCCTAATCTGGGAGCATATTTTAGACTCAAACGGCGTCCCCTGCCCGAATCCGCGGGTTATACTCCCGCGCCGATTGACGAAAAATATAATAAATGAACCCGTTGAGGTTGACATTCGGAGCTTCGGCGTGCGAACCCCGCCTTGCTCCAAATACCGCCCGACCTACGGAATCATCGGCCTTATGCACATCTTGCCGCCCGCAATTGCATGGCTGTGGCGGTTGGTTGCACCGCGCGGCCACGCCAACCCGAGCATAGTCGAGACCGACGGCATGACCAGCGAGGGCATCGGCTCTTACGGGTATTTCCTCACCGGCTCGTGCGTGGCGCAGGCGAATCTTTTACTCGAGCAGATTCTAAGCACACCGCGAACCCGCTACGTCCTGCTCCCGAATCAGCACATCGGGGTCTACAAAGTCGGCTTCCAACCGCAGTGGATTGCGCGGGAGTACATTGCGCGGCGCGGCAGTGCGCGGTTCAAGCCCGAGAACTTGGTAAAGGCGCGTTGCAACCTGCTCGGCTTCTGCCTTGAAAGCCTGAAACTCGACGGCCAGTATATCCGCAAAGCCTTCCTGCAACCCGACAAACAGCTCGAAATCGGCGAAGAAGGCTACGACAAAGGCGCGGAAGTCTTAGCCGACTTCTTCAAGCAAGAACTGCAAAAATTCGACACCCCCGAGCTCCACCCAATCGGCAAAAAGATTTTGGATGCTTGCATGAATGATGCTACTTTGGAGGAGTATATTGGGATTATTCCGATTACTTACTAAAATTAACGCCCCCCATTGGGGGGCGTTAATTTTAATTGACAATTGACAATGGATAATGGACAATTGTGGAGTCCGCGTAGCGGACGGTTTTCCGACTGAATAATTTACAACTCCACAAAGTCTTTCGCGCCCACTAATCAACAACATTGAAAAAGCCTCCGCTTTGTCGGGGTGGGGGTCTATGTCTGCGCCACCGCACGAATCGCATGCCCGCCACACAAACCGTTCATGTCCCACTTTCTCGATAGGAGACTTATCCCCTTGGCGACTTGCGGGGTAGCTATACCTTGAAAGTCTGTACTCATAAGGGGTTCTTCTACCTACAAAATCTTGGGGACGAGAGAGTTATGCCTGAACAAGTGCAAACGCGGGTCGTGCGATTCTTGCGGTGGCGCAGACATAGACCCCCACCTCGACAAACCCAAAAGCCGTCATAAGCACTCACTCCGCAGTGTCAGCAGTGCCTTTCGCTCTACTAACCCCCCGCACCACCCCAACAACCCCAAACCCAATCGCCGTCCCCAACAACCCAAAAAATATCACAGCATCAACATTCCCGTTAAGATATTCGACGTCGCCGAACTTCGCGAAATCAAAGTCCAGCCCGTACTTATAAGGCTCGCCGAGTATCATGTCGATAAACCCCCTCATCGCGAACTGCCACCCGCACGAAAGCCACAGGCAGGCCGATGTTTTGAGGAACCGGTTAATTTTCGTGTAGGCAATAATCAGCATGTAACCCCACGGCAAAATCAGGCAAAACGCCGCAATCGGCAGCGATGTCGTGAGAAAACGGCCGCCGCCCGTGTAAATATCGACGATTAGGAGTAACGCGAACAGCAGGATTGTGTTCGTTGCAAAGTTAATCAACGCCTTGTGCTTGCCGAACGGCGCGGGTAGCCACAGATTGCGGAGTATAAACGGCGCGAATAAGATACTCAGCCCAAATACAACCGAGATTGCCGCCACGAAAAACCAATCCCCGCCTGTGTAGATACAGCAGATAGCTAACAGGGAAATTAGCGAGGCGGTGAACCCCGCCAGCGTAATCAGGCCGCGCTTTTTCACTGCCAAAATGGGTAAAAGGGTGAGCGATGCGCCGACCGCCTCTGCCGCCAACACGATAAAAAACCACGACAGCTTGCCGCTCACCGCGATGTTCACGATAAAGCAGGTGAGTAGCGCAATGCCGTACAAAAAATACTGGGTGATTTTGAACCGTCTAATCAGGGTCAAATAACGCCGCGCCAATCGTTCTTGGTTGCGGGCGTTGATGTCCTCGCTTGCCGTCAAGAGCTCGTGTTCGCTGATGTTCAGAACACGGCAGATTTCGGTAATCAGCGTGATGTCGGGGTAGGACAACCCGCGCTCCCACTTCGACACCGCGGATTCGGTGACGTAGAGAGTGTCGGCGAATTCTTTTTGGGTCAATCCCGTCTCAACACGCCTCGCCTTGACGTACGCGCCGAATGTTTTCTTGCTTTCCATTGTGTAATCTCACTTTCTTTATATGTTTTCATGCGTAGTTATGTTTCCAATCATACACAAGGAAAATGGAAATGTCAATAGGAAGTGGGGATTTTGTGACACGACTGTTGGGCTTGGCGCGTAGTAATGCAGAAATAAGAATGCAGAATGCAGAAATAAATAAATCACAAGGCAGTGTTCCGACGGAATACTGCCTTGAAGTTTAATTATTTCTGCATTCTGCATTGTTATTTCTGCATTAAACCTACTTCCTCGCCCACGCATCCATCATAAGCCAAGCCGCCTGCGCCTCGACCGACGTCCCCTGATGCATGAAATCCTGCGACCCGCAAACCCCCTGCACGACCCCGAAACTGTCGATTTTTTTGTTCATGGTTTTGCGTATGCGGTCGGCGTGTTGCTTGTATTTGCGC
>WRMK01000188.1 GCA_009777155.1 Oscillospiraceae bacterium | reverse complement strand
CCTTGCAGATGAGTACAAAAAAATCGCCGAAAGTTTCAGCAACAAAGCGGGCAGGGACTACGCCGCAAGCAGGGGCGAGTATCTCAACGGCATAATCTTAGCGGAATTTCTCGGGTACAGCTTTGTAGACCCGGCAAAGGCCGTGCATTTCAAGCCGAACGGCGAGTTTGATGCCGACTTGACCGACGCGTCACTGTCGATGATTTTGAGCAAGAACCGCCGCGCTGTAATCCCGGGGTTTTACGGTGCAAAACCGTGCGGCGAGATTAAGACTTTCTCACGGGGCGGCTCGGACGTTACGGGTTCGATTGTGGCGAAGGCGGTCAAGGCGAAGTTGTACGAGAACTGGACCGACGTCTCGGGCTTTTTGGTTGCCGACCCGCGCATTGTCAAAAACCCCGACGTAATCAGCGTGATTACCTATAGGGAACTGCGCGAATTGTCCTACATGGGGGCGGGCGTACTGCATGAGGACGCGATTTTTCCCGTACGCGCGGCCAAGATTCCGATTAACATAAAAAACACCAACGACCCCACCGCGCCCGGCACTATGATAGTGTCGGAGGAGGATTTTTCTAATCCGGTAATCCGCAATCAGTCGGCAAAGGCGGCGAAAGTAATCACGGGCATAGCGGGCAAGAAAAATTTCAGCGTAATCCACATTGAAAAGGACGAGATGAACAACGAAATCGGGTTCTTGCGCCGAATTTTGACTTTATTTGAGACCGAGGGGATTAATTTCGAGCATATTCCGACCGGTATTGATACACTTTCAATCGTTGTGAACAGCGATGTTTTCGAGCGGCACCCGCAGATTACCGCGCTGATTGAAAAAGTCGCAAAGCCGAGCCATATGGACGTTGAACACGGTATAGCGTTAATTGCGGTCGTGGGGCGGGGCATGAAGGAGCGGCGCGGAACGGCCTCGCTGATTTTCGCCGCCTTGTCACACGCGAATATTAACATACGCACAATCGACCAAGGCTCGTCCGAGCTGAATATTATAATAGGTATCGGCGAGGACGATTATGAGGCGGCGATACGGGCGATTTATGAGATGTCGCTGCAATTCCTTAAATAATGCAGAATGCAGAATGCAGAATGCAGAAATAATTTAGTTTTCAAGTTGTTTTCCGACGGAAATAAGCGTTGTAATTTGCTTATTTCTGCATTCTGCATTATTATTTCTGCATTACCCAGAGGGGGGTGAAGTTATGGTTGTCACAAATTATGAGGTCTACGACCTTGAGAAGTCCGTCAAAGCCAGTAAGTATCCAATGGCGACCGATACGGCAACTGTCACTAATGATATTACCGAGACGGTGAGGAAATTGGCGATGTCCCCGAAAGGTGAGGGGCACGACCAGTTCTTGACGGGTATCAGAGTTAATTTCGACTTGACTTTGACCATAAAATGCTGGACCGAGGCCGAGCGGTACCGCTTTTTGGAGTTCGTGTCGAGCCAGTCAACCATGCACCGTATTGCGCGGTTTGACTTGGCGACACAGTACTGCGAGTACGTTGACGAGCGGATTATAAAAATCATGAACGAGTTGAAAGACCGCTATAATGAGACTAATTCGCACGAGGATTACCTCAAACTGCTCTACAGCAACCCCTGCGGCTTCAAGCTTACGGCGCGCATGGCGACTAATTACCGCTGCCTCAAGACCATTTACGCGCAACGCAAAACCCACAGACTGCCCGAGTGGCGGGAGTTTTGCGGGTGGATTGAGACTTTGCCGTGTGCGGAGTTGATAACGGGTGTAATTCAGTGAATTACACCCGTAAATTTAGTATTAACGCAGACAAAGCCACCCCGTTAAAGGGGCGGCTTTGTTTTGAATTTGGTGAGTCGACCTCAATCCCACATCTCCTAACCCTATGTCGAGCATAGGGGGCGGCTGCAGCCTTTCAGCCCTCAAATTCACAGAACAGTTCTGTTTTTATTATTATATCACAGATTTTTCTTTTTGTCAATAGGTTTTAGTTTGCCATCTTCTATTAATTTTTTGGTAATCCTATCACGGACTGTGTACAGTGAGCGCACATAATATTCGCCGTCCCCTGCAATTCTAACGGCAATTTTTATGTACTTACTTAAATGCTTCACATACTCAATTGAGCCGTCATCGGTTTTCAGCCGCACATAATCCGGAGCAGATAAAATCAAGGGGATTTTGTCAAAATAGCGGTCAAATTCATATTTGTGCTCTTTAACCATGTGTGCAATATTGGTTGCGCCGATATAAATGTCTGTCCCCGCAGAAATATCAAGGTTGAGCAATTTTATAACTTCCGGGGAAAATTCTCCTATTTTTTCAATCATCGCCCATTCCTCTTCAAAAATTCAAAAAACATCCTTATAAATATTAGCCGTTTATGGGATATTACATAAATATTATATCACAGGTTTAGTTAATTGTCAATAGGTATAAGCTCCCACCCTCCCCAAAATCAAAAACCTCACCCCGCTATATCCGCGCGTTCAAACCCGCTTTGTGCGTTTCCGTAAACTATGATTGTGTGGTCGGAAAAAATCCCACCCGCATCAAGCCAAAGCTCATAATCGCCGTTATGATACGTCTTTATGCTCATTAATGTAAGCGCGTCACGGAAATAATCCTCGCTGATACTGTCATCATTCCAATCATTCGCGAGGCCCAAAAGCTCGTCGATTACATACCTGCGAATAATAGCCGCCCGTTCAGTTTTATTTAATTATAAGCAAGGTTGGCGGCTATTAAAACTTTGCTAAAGCAAAGTTTTGTTACGTCATGGGGAGAAGCTTGTCTGTTTCACTTGGGTTTTTGAAGAACGAATGTCCAAAGATTACAGCTGCCAGAATTTCATCTTCGGTATCGCCAACGGCTTCTTGGGTAATAATATTTTTCTCGTGCAGCCATTCGATTTCACGTGTCAGCACCCCGAATTTATCACGCCAAAAATCGCCCATTTTTTCGTCGTGAAAGTCCGGCGGTCTTCTTCGATTCTTCGCCTTTTTCATCTCGTCAATCTTGGTAAGGATAAAGCCGTACGCAAAGAAAACGGCGATGACCGCCGCAATGAAGATAAAGATGTAATGCTCTTTGTCCTCGATGCTTGCGTAAATCCAGAGGCCGATGAATAGAAGGGCGGCTATGGCGGTGGCTGTGTAGAGTAGTGCTTTTTTTATGTAGAGTAGTGGTTTTTTCATGTGATGTCCTTTCGATAAATCACCCCCCGCCATGCTTTACAACAAAACAATCCCCCTGCTCTCGCTTACACTGCTTTTTTATCTGTGCAATATCCTTTGAAAAATCATCAATATTACTGTAGGAAGTTTCTTTGTTAGATATGCCTGCGATTGAAAGGGTGGCAATCGGGAAATTTTCGGTTACGCCGGTTCTGTTTTTTGACACGATGTAACCCTGCTTAATATCGCTGTCGCTGTAAAGTGAGTGAATCTGCTCCGAGAAGGCTTTCAGCACCGCCTTGCAGTATTCTTCGCCCTCGTGATAATCGCATATAACTATGAAATCATCGCCGCCGATATGCCCCACGAATTCGTTTTT
>WRMK01000187.1 GCA_009777155.1 Oscillospiraceae bacterium | reverse complement strand
GGGGGAAAAAACCCACCGGACGCGCACGGCCCCCCCCTAAATAAAGAGAATTTCATTAAAATATATCCTAAATGTGGGGGGGGGGGGCTTTCCCCGCCCGTATGACAGCGGTTTTGCAATTGTCTGTATAATAATTCGGGAGGAAAACATGGAACTCAAATCAATTATAAGTAATACAAACCCCCAAACCCCAACCAAAATCCACACCGCAATTTCAACCACAGTTATGAACCTTATCGCCGCCGATTGGCAGAAAACCGCAAAAGCCGACACACGGCGGGCATGCTACTTGTCGATGGAATTTCTGATGGGGCGTGCGATTTACAACAATCTGCTATGTCTCGGGCTGACGAATGAGGTTAAACAGGCTTTTGAAGAAGTCGGATTAGACTTCGCGATGTTGGAAGATGCCGAAGACGCCGCGCTCGGTAACGGCGGTCTGGGGCGATTGGCGGCGTGCTTTTTGGACAGTGCGGCGGCTTGCGGCCTGCCCTTGGACGGCTACGGAATCCGCTACAAGTACGGGCTTTTCAAGCAGAGTTTCGCGGACGGCTACCAAAAAGAGGAGGTTGACGACTGGACACGTCACGGCGACCCGTGGAGTATACGCCGCGACGAAGACGCAGTTCTGCTGACCTACGGCGACATGCAAGTCTCCGCCGTGCCTTACGACATGCCGATTATCGGCAGGGGCAGGGACAATATTCGCACCTTGCGATTGTGGCAAGCCGAGGCGGTTCGCGGGAGCGAGTTTAGTTTCGCGGAATTTGATAAAGGCGAGTATCTCAAAGCCTCCGAAAATGAAGTCTTGTGCAAAAATATTTCGCTTTGTTTATACCCGAACGACAGCAGTTACGAGGGCTTGAAACTGCGACTGCGCCAAGAATATTTCTTCAGCGCGGCGACAGTTGCGGACATAATTCGCCGCCACAAAAACTGTGGCAAAACTATGCAGGAATTACCCGCGCTTGTGAGTATTCAGCTGAATGACACCCATCCGGTTGTCGCAATTCCCGAATTAATCAGGGTTTTAGTCGATGAGGAGGGCTTGAAATTCGAGCAAGCCTTGAATATTTCCCGGAAAATATTTAATTATACTAATCATACAATCATGGCGGAAGCCCTCGAAAAGTGGGATATTGGCTTGGTTCGTGAGATACTGCCGCGTATTTACGAAATCTGCTTGCAAATTAATGAGGCGTTTATTTCGGAAATGTTTGCAAAAGGTTTAAGTTCAGAAAAAATTAACACCATGCGAATTATTACAGGCGGCGAACGTGAAGTCCTGCACATGGCGCGAATGGCGATATATTGCAGTTCCGCGGTCAATGGCGTTGCGGAGTTGCACACCGAAATTCTCAAGAGCGATGTCCTCAAAGACTGGTACGAATTATTTCCCGCGAAATTCCAAAATAAAACCAACGGCATAACGCCGCGCCGATGGCTCAAACTCTGCAACCCCGGGTTGTCTACTTTAATCACGGAGTTACTCGGAGACGACGATTGGGCGTACGACCTCGACCGTTTGAAACTCTTGCAAAAACACGCAACCGACAGCAAAATTATTTCCCGATTCGCCGAAATTAAAAGGCAGAATAAAATTAATTTAGCAGAGTATATTAAAAAAACCGAAGGCATCGAAATCAACCCCGACAGCATTTTCGACATACAAATCAAACGCCTGCACGAGTACAAACGGCAGCTGCTGAACGCATTCTCGATTTTGTATTTGTACTTCGGAATTAAGGACGGCAGGCTGAAAAATTTCCACCCGACAACCTTTATTTTCGGCGCGAAAAGTGCCCCCGCGTATGCAAGGGCGAAGGGAATTATTAAGTTCATTAATGAGATTGCAAAGTTGATTGATTCGGACCCGGAAACACGGGATTTAATTCGCGTGGTGTTCGTGCAGAATTACAATGTTTCGTACGCCGAAAAGCTTGTAGTAGCCGCAGATGTTTCGGAGCAGATTTCGACCGCGGGAACCGAAGCAAGCGGCACCGGTAACATGAAATTCATGCTCAACGGCACGGTCACGCTCGGGACTTTAGACGGCGCGAATATAGAAATTGTCGAAGAAGCAGGTGCGGAAAATAATTATATTTTCGGGGCAACCGAGGAAGAAATTCGCAAGATTATGCCGACCTACGAACCGCGAAAAATTATAGCGGCTGACGAGCAGATTGCACGAGTTTTGAATACGCTGATTGACGGAAGTTTCGGCAAGGACGATGCTCATATGACTGCGATTTTCCGTGAGCTGTACTTCGCGCTGACCGACGGCGCGTCATGGCACGTCCCCGACCATTATTACCTAATCGGCGACTTTAATTCCTATGTTAACGCGAAACTGCAAATCAACGCAGATTACCGCGATAATCGCGACGAGTTTTACAAGAAATGCTGGGTCAATATGGCGAGCGCAGGTAAGTTCAGTTCGGATAGGACTATTCGGGATTATGCGGAGAATATTTGGAAACTGTAGGGGCGGGCTTCCATGCCCGCCCGCATGAAAATCACGCGGATTCGCATGAAAATCACGCGGATTCGCATGAAAATCACGCGGATTCGCATGAAAATCACGCAGATTCGCATGAAAATTATGCAGATTCGCATGAAAAATCACGCGGATTCGCATAAAAATCATGCACACCCGCGAAGACACCGCGATTGCGTAAATTAAACGGTCGGGCATGGAAGCCCGACCCTACAGACCACGAAATTATTCGGCAAAAATCTCACTCGCAACCACAGAAAACCCCTCCAACACCGCCGAATTAATCACGCTATCCGCAGAATACTCCGCAAGCAGGTATTTATCGCCCTCCAACACCGCGACGTCCACCACATTATCGGTAATATCCACCATCCAATATTCGCGGACACCGGCGTTTTGATACTTGTGAAATTTCTTGAACCTATCATGTTTTTGGCTTGACGGCGAGACAATTTCCACCACCAAATCCGGCGCGCCGTTACAGCGTTTTTCATCAAGCTTTGACTTATCGCAAATCACCACCAAATCGGGCTGAACCACAGTGTCGTCGTTGTCGCCTTTTGCGTTCAAGCAGACATCGAAAGGCGCGGCGAAGACTTGACACCGCCTGCCCTTCAAAAAGTTTCCGATTCCGAGTAAAAGGTTTGTTACTGCGCGCTGATGCGCCACCGACGGCGCGGCCATTGCGTACGCGATGCCGTCCATCAGCTCGAACCGCTCGCCCTCGTCCAACTCCCACTCCGCGTATTCGGCGTAGGTATAGCGCGGCACTCTCTGTAATGCTTCCATTTTTTCTACCCCTAACAATTGTTATTTTATTCAAGTATACCATAAATTTTTATGCGTGTCAAATATTTTCGGGTGAGGTCAATTGAAAAAATGAAAAAACACAGCAAGTACATCATCATCAGAAACACCCTGCTATCTTTATCAGGCGGCGTTACAGTATTCATCGGGGTTTACGCGGCCACGTTACCCGAATCGGAGGGCGGCTGGGGCGGGTTGTTTTGGAGCGGCATGTTTGCGATTTCGCTTATACTTTTTTGCTTCATAGCATACGGCTACA
>WRMK01000186.1 GCA_009777155.1 Oscillospiraceae bacterium | reverse complement strand
CCGAAAGTCTGCCCGATTTTATAAGCGGAACGGATAAGAACCGTTCCCTACAATAAAATTTTCAACGACCGGAAATTTTTTCCGTGCGTAGGGGCGAACTGCGTTCGCCCGCAAAGCCATCTCTCGCCGCAAATCCCACAACGTAGGGGCGCGATACATCGCGCCCGCACAGAACCCAAACACAACAAATAAACGGACACCATATATGGTGTCCCTACACAAAAAAGGCCGGCCATCAGCCGACCTTTTAATACTACTACAAACTCTCCCCAAAATCCCTCTTAAACTGCTTCACTAACCTATCCTGCCAATCCGATTCGGGCTTTAGGCGGCCGAAGAAGAATCGCAGAATCCGCGGTTCTTCCGTGAATTCTAACCCGCCGACGAGCTCCCTGTTTTGATAGAGCCAGTTGACCCTGTCTATGGTGAATTTGACTTGTGAGAGGGTGAAAACCCGCCTTGGTAGCGCGAGGCGCACTAACTCCATGTTCGCGAGAGGCTCGGTGCCGTCGGGGTTGCGCTGTTCGGAGAGGGTGCCGCGTTCCATGCCGCGAATACCGCTGATTATATAAAGCGCGGCGTTGAGTGCGGCGGCGGGGTACTTGCTTTGGGGCAGGTGGGCGAGGATTTCCTTGGCGTTAAGGTGACAACCCAAACCGCCCGCCGGTGTTACAACCGGTATGTTCATAGCCGATAGCTCGTCAACCATGTGTCGGATAAACTGCGGTGCTTGCGAAATCATATCCATGTCAAGAGTTTCCTCAAGCCCGATTGTCATCGCTTCCATTTCGCGCACAGACATACCGCCATAGGTCAAGAATCCCTCAAACAGCGGTATCAGCTCACGGAATTTCAGCATCAAATCATCTCTGTGTATACACATGCCGCCGCCCCGAGCGCAGCCGAGTTTGCGTGCCGAGAAGTAGGTTATATCTGCCAAACCGCCGATTTCACGCACTATTTCGGCTACAGGCAGGTCTTTGTAGGCTTCTTCCCGTGTCTTAATGAAGTAGAGATTATCGGCAAGGAGACTCGCATCAAGCACCACGATTATACCCGCATCACGGCATATCGCGCTGACTTCCTTCATGTTCGCCATCGAAATCGGCTGACCGCCTATGAGGTTAGTCCCCGCCTCGATTCGCACGAACGCGATGTCGTCTTTTTTCTCGCTAATCAGCTCTTTCAAGCGGTCGATGTTGATGTTGCCCTTGAACGGGAGACTGCTTTTCGCCACGAGACCCTCGTCGTGAACGATTTCCTTAATCTCCGCGCCCATTCGCGTGATGTGCGCCATTGCGGTGGTGAAGTGGTAATTCATCGGCACAATCATGCCCGGCTTGGTAATCAGCACCTGTGCAATCAGGCTCTCGCAAGCCCGCCCCTGATGCGCCGGCAGGAAGTACTTAGTCCCGAAAAAACTTTGCAATTTCGCCTCTAAGCGGTAGAAGGTCTCGCTCCCTGCATAGCTGTCGTCCGCGGTCATCATCGCCGCGAGCTGCTTGTCGCTCATTGCGTTTGTGCCGCTGTCGGTCAGCATGTCGAGGAAAACTTCGCGGTTTTTCAGCAGGAATGTGTTGTTGCCCGCCTCGGTAATCGCCCTTTGCCGTTCTTCAATCGGCAGTAGATTGAGTTTCTGGATAATCCGCACCTTGTGCATCTCGAGAGGCATGTCCGCGCTCCCGAAGAATTTTATTTCCGCCATATTTTTACAACCTTTCTGTTTAGGCTTAGTTGAGTAATGCCTTGTCGTATCAGCGTGGTGCGGCAAGGCGTTATTCAACATGCCCTGTATTCGTTTTATTTATTATAGCACAAAAGGGGTGGGCGTGTCAATGGGTTTTGGGAAAAATTGGGGGAGATGTTTGGGTGGTGCTTTCGGCTATGAGAATAACTTCTCAAATTTCTATTGACAATTGCGTTAAAGCGTGCTATAATGATGAAAGTGTCGCGCGCTAACCCCGCCTTGAAAGGAATCGGTGCGATTACGAGACGTAGCTCAGTTTGGTAGAGTGCTTGGTTTGGGACCAAGATGCCGCAGGTTCGAGTCCTGTCGTCTCGATGTTGTGTGAAAATTCTTGAACCTGCGGGGTTCGGGGTGATGTTGTCTCGAGCGGCGGGCCGCCCCCACTTCCGCCAGCCCAAAAGTTAGTTGAATGTTGAGGGTTGTTTGGCCGATGGGAGCTTAAAGCGGTTCGCGTTTTTTTATGTAATCAAAAATAAACCCCGCCGGAATTAACTTCCGGTGGGGTTTTTCTCTGCAAAAGCTACTGCCTTTGCTAACTCCTCAATATCAGTCGACCGCGCCATGTCAATTTTACTCATCTGTATAACTCCCGATTCAGAGAAGCGACCGGAAATTAACACTGATAGAAATAAAAATATTAGGAAAAAGATGTGTTTATAGTTTCTCGTCGAACCGTCTCCTTTCCGTCCCGCATAATCCATACCATGTGGTTATCGTCATCGAAAATTAAGTAATCTTTAATTAAGGTGAATACCCTATTGTTAAGCTTTCAAGACTTAAGTTGTTTTCATTAATTATACTAATATGTATAAATCTTACGCCGACCACATCTTCATCATATTCAAAAGTTAAAAAATATTGAAAACTTATGCGATATATTTTTCCTATATCTGTTTCTATATTCTTTATTTGAGGGCTTATATTTTCTGACATTAACTTTCCTTCTTCTACGACTCTCCCCCCTCCTCCAGTACTAGTAGGAAGCTCATAAGAAATAATCTCACCGTCAATAAATTCAAATGCTTTTTGTATTTGTTCATCTATCAAATAATATTTTTTTTCTTTGTAGACAAATGTGAATATATAGATTCTTCATCTTTTTCAATAAATGCGTCTATTATATCTTGCGCTACATCTATTCCAAATTGTAATTTTTCATTTCTTTTGAGCTGTGATTCAAAACTACAACTCCCTAATATAAATGGGAAAAAGAAACATAGAATTACTAATTTTAAAAACTCTTTCATAACGCTACCTCCACCATATAATCCATGCTTTATGATTTATTTCATCAAAAATTATATATTCGCTTTTTAATCGTATATCATAACTATCAATATTTTTAATATCTTCAGAACCCTCAAATCCTTCATACATTCCTCTTTTGTGTTGAGATTCCGAAAAATCAATTGACCCAATCATAACTTGTTTATCCTTATCGGGGATTGTAGTCTCGGAGTTTGGATTAAATCCGTTTACCCACCATTGCGGGTCATCGGGATACCAGTTGAATATAGGAACTATACTATCTTTATTGTTATAGTTATAAAGATTTAAAGTCATAGGGAAGTTTAGCGATGTTGACGTCCAATGCTGTGTTCCCGATATTTGTTGCGGGCTGTGATAAATACCCATTTCAGCACCTGCTCCAAGACTGAGATAATCACCGCGCCATATCCACAATACATATTCTGTCCCTTTTGGCGATTATAACCTCAACGACCCCGATTACGCGCAGGACTGGCGTATTCACGATGCGTTCTTCCGAAAAGCGTTGGATAAAGTCGCGCCGGGCGGTGTTGTCGCATTTGTTACCTC
>WRMK01000185.1 GCA_009777155.1 Oscillospiraceae bacterium | reverse complement strand
CCGAGAGAGGTTTTGAACGCTTTTCTTATATCGGGTGAAGTTTTTTGAAAAAATTTGTAACATATCATTGACAAACGTACATTTTTGGAAATAATGTTTTTTGAAAAATTATATATTTTACAATTATTGCTCCGAAAGGAAAGTCCTGCGTACTAAAACGCAAGACTTTTCTTTCGGAGCAATAAAATAGCGGCGTAATTATAACGCCGCTTTATCCATTATTCCATGGTGCTGATTCTGATGTTGACGAGAATTCCGAAGACCAAAGAAGCCTTCGGTAAGTCTCAATCGTGACGGGGTCGTAATATTCGTAGGGTTGTTTAAAAACGACACTATCGCTTGAAACTTCAGTAAGGAAATTCATTGTTGAAAGGGTGAAAAACAGCGGTTCCAACCATGTTTCGCTATTTATCAAATCTTCCTTTAATTGTGCATCGGTAATTCTTGAAATCAATTTTCTGAGAGAGCCGATAAATTTTTGAGGTCTTGTGTTTCCGGATTTGCGTATATTATCCGGATAAATTACATCAAATAAATATTCGGGTATTTTATTTTTCCAACACTCCTCATCTGCCGCTTGTGCTCTTGAAAAGAACACCGAAAGATGACGGAGGATAAGAATAACAAACTCGGTATTGGGGTCTTGTAAATCAACATCGTCAAATATCGCGGTATCGCTAATTGTATCATTTCTGCACGCATGAAACATTTCCTTTGTCGGAGCGGCAAAGGCGCAATTATGCTTCATTGTAAACCCTACTATAAAAGCCGTTTGCGTCTTGTGTAAATCTAATGATTGTGTACCTTCAGGCATATGTTTTCGTATTATAAGCTCGTGAATTTTCTCTGTGCTTGCAATTGCATTTTCCAAAGCCTCTTGGCTGTAACTGACAACGCCCTCGCCATAACATCTAACACAAAAAGACTTGTATTGTTCAGCTATTTCTCGAACGCCATCAAGAATGCTTTTAAGTTTCATGTCTCTTTCCCTTATCTCCTCTTAACCATATCGTCAAATCGGGTTTTTACAATTTCAACGCAATCAACTTCAATGTCGGGCGCACTGTTATAATCGCAATCGCTCCATGTCGAGCGGCGACCGTACTTGCTCGGGTCATGCCCGGCAACCGGAATTAATTCATTATTGGTGTTCATAACGATTGACCTCCCATCAAATGTTATGCGATTTATGCAAACTGCACAAAAGCACGAGTTTTTTAACTAAATTAGAATAGTATAATGGCTTGTTTTGCCCTGTAAAACCATTATACTATAAAATTATAGCTATTACAATAGGCAAAATAACCAAAAAATGGGTGTAACTGTGTGCAAAAGTTCATGTTTTATAAGGTTATAAAAATTTGCGCATACAGTAATTATATCGGCGTGAAAAAAGAAAACTGTAGCAAACTATACGATTTCCGCCCTTACAGATTAAATTCACTCCACATCATAATACTTCCCATAATTCACCAACTCATCAAGCAGTTTCGGCAGCTTTTCCTCCACGTCCTCGTCCTTAAACTGGCAAGTCCCGACCATGGGGTGGCCGCCGCCGCCGTATTTTAGCATTAGTCTGCCTACGTTGACTTTGCTGGTGCGGTTCAAAATCGAGTATCCTACTGCCACCGAGCAACCTAAGCCGCCCCTACCCGAAACTATCCATGCGGAGATATTTTGCTCGGGATACAGGCTGTAAATCATGAAACGGTTGCCGGTGTAAATCGTCTCAAGGCCGCGCAAATCTGAAATAATTACGTCGCCCTCAACCCGCGTGTATTCCCCGACCATCCACTTGAAATACTCGGCTTGCTCCTTGTAAAGCACTATCCGCTCTTGTATGTCGGGCAGGTCCAAAATCTCCTGCGTCGTCATGTTGCGGCAGGCGATGAGCAGCTTTTCCATCAGCTGATAATTGCTGATTGTGAAATTGCGGAAACGCCCCAATCCGGTGCGGGGGTCCATGAGAAAGCCGACCATTATCCAGCCTTCGGGGTTAAGTATTTCGTCGCGGGTCAGGTCGCCCGAGTCCACCTTGTCAACCGCAATCATCAGGTCGTCGAACTGCGGGAATTTCTCCCTGCCGCCGTAATACTCGTAGATAATTCGGGCGCAACTCGGCGCGGGGCGGCTTTCGCCCTTGTACTTGCCCTCGAGCTGATTGCGCTCAAGCTCACTCGCGTGGTGGTCGAACCACAGGCCGCAACCGGGCGCGTACGGCACGTTCGCCAACACGTCATTCTCGGTCACGGGGACAAGCCCGTCTTGTATATCCTTTGGGTGTGCAAAAGTATAGCTGTCTATAACGCCCGCTTCAAGGAGCAACGCCCCGCAAGCCAGCCCGTCAAAGTCCGAACGGGTAATAAGTTTCATCGCCAAAATACCGCACCTCTTTTTCACATATTTTCAAGTAGAAATGTCCAAGTAATACCATTATAATGATTGAGGGTGAAATAGCGTAGCTATTTCATGCGGTTTGTTTCAAACCGCGAATTTGAGAAAATTGAAATTTTCTCAAATTACCCTCATCATTTCAATGAAAGTCGTGTAAATCTGAAATAAATTTCAGATTTACGGCAAAATCTTGGATTTTGCCCGAAACGGCGTTGCCGTTTCGACTACTTTCATTATAACAAAAATAAACTTGTTTTGCAATAGTTTTTTGCAAATTCTTGTCAATAGTTTTTGCGAATTATTTTCAGACAATTGCGAAACGGACGGACGCGCAATGCGCGCCCCTACATGTGGAGGTTGAGATATAATGTTCATCTACATATTGTAGGGGCGGGCATTGCCCGTCCGCAAAATAATAGGGTTTGCAATCATCTAAAATTATTTTATCACATCAAATATTATCACCCGCCGCACGAATCTCGTGAGGGCTTTTTTGTCGGTTATAATGCGGTCGTATAGCTCGGTGAGGCAGTCGGCGAGCTTTTCGTACTCGTGGGCGAGAAGCTCCTCGCGGCTGAATTCGAGCTTTTCGATTTCGGTGATTACCGGGGACAAACCGTGTCCCTGAACCGCTTGGTCTACCCTTTCGGCGAATTTTACGGGGGTCTCGCCCGGGTTTGCAGTTAAACCTTCAAGCCGCAACAGCCGCAGTATGAAGCGGTAGGCTTCGCGGGCGGTTTGGTCGTCTTCGAGGACGGCGTACTTGGCAAGGCGTTTGCGTTCGCTCAAATTTACCGACTTGACGAACATCACCGAGGCCCAGATGGGCGTTGTGACGACGATGAGTATCACCAAAATCATTAGTAATTGGAACGGCAGTGTTGATTTATGTTTGTTTTCGACAATCGGCGGCGTTTCGGGTTGGTCGGGGGGTTCAAGGTCGGGATTTTGAACATCATCGGGAGGTGTAGTAATCGGCGGTGAGGTTGCAGGGGTTGTGACGGGCGGGCTTGTGACCGGGGGGCTTGTGACGGAGGGTGTCGGCGGTGGGGTGGGGCGCGGGGTCGTCACCGGGGCGGGGGCTGAACCGCGGGCGCGTTCGGCTTCATTGAACGCGGTCTCGTATATCGGGGGGGGGGGGGCAAAGGGCAACCAGCCGACCCCTTGAAAATATACC
>WRMK01000184.1 GCA_009777155.1 Oscillospiraceae bacterium | reverse complement strand
CAAAGACTTATTCGGAGATTACTTACGCCGAAGATTGGATTGCAAAGTGGAATTTTTCGCACCCGACAATCGGCAATATGCCGCGAAACAAAGATGAACTTTCGACAAGCACACTTGTGTTGGATGCGTTGGGTCTACCGCATGAAATCGGGGTTCAAGTACCGCTTGAATTTACCATAAGTGATAGAAAATACACCGAAACTTTCACGCTCTCAGGCTACTGGACAGGCGACCCCGCCCTGCCCGCACAGCACATTTGGCTGTCGGAAGAATACGTTAATTCAGTAGTCGCGGAAAATATACTTGCCGATGACGAGAATATCGCGGGTTATATTTTTGCCGATGTGTTTTTTGGAAATTCGTTCAACATTGAGGGCAAAATGAGCAACTTGACAACCGAGCGCGGTTATGCGGACAACGAAATCAAAACATGCATAAATTGGGCGTACATGACGAGCGAAATCGACCCGTCGCTGATTGCCGTCTGCCTTCTCGTAATCGTCTTAATCATGCTTTCGGGATACTTCATAATCTACTCGATTTTCGCCATTTCAGTAAATGCCGATATACATTTTTACGGGCTTTTGAAAACAATCGGCACAACAGGGAAACAACTCAAACGAATAGTGCGTGGACAGGCATTATCATTAGCTTTGTGCGGCATACCGCTCGGACTCTTTTTCGGGTATATTTTTGGAATAATCCTGATGCCGGTTATAATGAGAACGACAAATGTTGACGGCGCCCATGTCACTTCCGCGAACCCGTTAATATTTATTTTTGCGGGAATTTTCAGCCTGTTGACAATCTTCATCAGTTGCCGTAAACCGGGGAAAATAGCGGCGCGGGTATCGCCTGTGGAAGCGGTAAAATACAGCGGCGTTTCGGGGCAAGTCAAGCGTAAATTCAAGAGAACTCGCAAAGTTTCGCCGTTGTCAATGGCGTGGGCAAATATCACACGAGAAAAACGCAAGCTCTGCGTGATTGTCTTATCGTTATCGCTCTCGCTTATACTGCTCAACAGCGCGTATTCGGCTTCAAACAGCTTTGACATGGATAAGTACCTTGAAATGTATGTGGTCACTGATTTTTCGGTCGCCGATAAGTCGCTTTACAACTTGGCTTCGGGTTATTTCAACACGCAAGGAGTAACCGATGAGTTTTTGCAAGAGTTGGATTCACGCGCAATTGTCGAGTATGGAAGTGTTTATTATCAAGATAATCTTCACTCTCTTTCGCCGCTCGCACACGAGAATTTTATCAGGCAATATGAATCGGAACGGCAACTTATCGAGCGTTATTATAAGTTGGCAATTCCCGCCTTTGAACGGGTAATTGAGAGTGGTGAACTGCCGTTGCAGGTTTATGGAGCAAGCGAATTTCCGACAAATTTTTTCTATGCCGATTACAAAAAATTTTCGTCCGATGATTACGTGTTAGTTTTCAAACATCAAGCTGATAACGTCATGGTTTTCAACGAGGGCGACACTATAACATTGACAAACAACAACGGCGAAAGCAGGGATTTCACGGTGCTTGCCGAAATTTTGAGCGAGAGCGGATTCCAATTTTCCGCGCCTTTCGGTGCAATACCGGGCGAGACAATTGTAATGTCAGACAGTGCTTTTCTTGACTTTTTTGAATTCCCCGATATGGGCGCGATGCAGGTGAATTTCAATGTTCCCGAAGACAGAATTGAGGAAATTGAAACTTGGCTCAACGAATACACAACCCGCACAAACCCCGACCTGAGCTACACTTCGCGCGCCACGTATATAGCGCAGTTTGAGGGTATGCAGTCGATGTATATTATCATGGGCGGTGCGATGGCGTTCATTTTGGCGTTAATCGGCACACTCAATTTCGTCAACGCCGTAATCGCTTCAATAATATCCCGCCGCCGCGAACTCGCCATGCTTCAAAGCGTGGGAATGACAGGTAAGCAGCTACGAAAAACGCTCTTTTTCGAGGGTTTTTGCTACACTATTCTAACCGCAAGTTTCACGTTCACGGCAGGGCTCGGCATAACTTGGCTGATTGTGAAAGTAATTGCAGGGCAGACGTGGATGTTCTCGCAGAACTTCACGTTGATTCCGTCTGTGATTTGCCTTGCGCCGCTTGTTGTAATCTGTGCGGCTGTGCCGATTGTTTGCTATGGGTGGTTGACACGGGATAGCTTGGTGGAACGGTTGAGGGTGGAGTGAAAAATAATCCTTGGTTGAATATTGATACAAAAAATACAGCAGTGCAGGGTTTTCTGCACTGCTGTTTTTGATAAATCGCCTTGTTGCTTGATTTTTTAGCGGTGTGTCCATTTGGGGTGTTTACAGTTGTTGGTGTCACCATAAAATTTAGTGTAAACTGCCTATTCACCAGTGTTGTTCCCGAAGAAGCACTAACGGTAAAAGTGTAGTTGTGCGTTCCGACAGGACGACCTACTTTAGGTTTAACTCTGAATGTAGTGTTTGCTCCGGCGGCAACAACGCGATATTTTGCATCCAAAGTACCGTGCCAACGTAATGTTACAGTTTGTCCGGCAACTAACTCACCGATAACTTCTATTTCGCCAATATCATCATCTCCCCCGTACACTGTTTTACCTGAGCCTGTAGTTCTATTTAAGAGCGGCTGATAAGGGACAATTTCAAACCATTCTTCGCTCCAAGCACTCCACTGACCGCCGTTTTCGGGGGAGTATGCCGTCACGTATATCAAGACATTCATTGACGGCGAAAAAGTCCTTGAAATTGATGTGTTGAATAACATTTATGAAGTCAACGGCGTTGATTATTCACGGGATGTCAGACGAGCACTCGGCTCAAATTAAATTTATTAGGAGATTATTCTATTATGGAAAAAGAAACAACAAATCACGGCAAATATGTACATGAATTCAAGAAGCCGTTCAAGTACGAAGACAAGACTTATGAGAAAATCGAGTTCGATTTTTCAAAGCTCAAAGGCAGGGATTTTCTGTCAATCGAGAAAGAAGTCAACGACAGCGGTGAGCTTGTTTTCACCGCTTCAATTTCCACGAGATTTTGCATTATTTTAGCGGCACGGGCTTCTGCTCCGCAAATCGGCGGTGACGTGATTGAGAATATGTCGATTGACGACTTTAGTCAGATAAGGAATGCGGCACGCCGTTTTTTGACGAGTACCGATTAGTTAAACAAGAGCCAACGGGCGAATTTAGTTCGCCCAACGGCTTGACGAATAGTCCGTGTCGGTGGTTGCGGCAAAACTGTTACAGGCTTAGTCGGGCTTCTAAGACCGGGATTGAGTTTTGGTTGTCGCTGACAATTCCCGAAATTATGTTGTGGATTGGTGATATTAATGAGGTTATTCGGGAGGATAGTCCTGTTGAAAAATAATTTGCTGAATTGAAAAATAATTTTTTTAAAAGTGTTGACAAAGCCGGGGAGATGGGTTATAATATGTATAACAAAGGTGTACCGATAGACGGTTAGCCGAAGATTTCAGTAAAAGTAACCGATACCTTGGTAGGGGCGGTTACTTTTTTCTGCCATTTTGCCGGGATTCCATGTATACTATTATAATAAAGAGGATAACTAACATTTCCCATGACATTTGCCTCAC
>WRMK01000183.1 GCA_009777155.1 Oscillospiraceae bacterium | reverse complement strand
TGCAAGTCGCACCAAAAAAAAGTGCGATGAATTGGTAGAAAAATGGCGTGACAAAACCACCGCAAAGCTGCACAGTGAGCGGGTTGACGCCGACAACGTCCCCGAGCTTATTTCTCTAATTGAACGGTTCAAACCTTGCGCGGTTTTGCACCTTGCATTGCCGTATCAGGACTTGACAATTATGGAGGCTTGCCTTGCGACGAAAACCCACTATATTGACACCGCGAATTACGAGCCACTTGACACCGCGAAATTCGAGTACAAGTGGCAGTGGGATTATCGTGAAAGGTACGCAAACGCAGGTATAACCGCACTTCTCGGCAGCGGGTTCGACCCGGGCGTGACGGGGGTTTTCTGCGCTTACGCCATGAAACATTATTTCAGCGAGATTAATTTTATTGATATTTTAGACTGCAACGGCGGCGACCACGGATATCCATTTGCCACTAATTTTAACCCCGAAATAAACATACGCGAAGTCAGTGCCAATGGGCGTTTTTGGGAGAATGGCGAGTGGATTGAAACTGCGCCGATGGAAATAAAACGCGAGTATAATTTTGAAGAAGTCGGCGAAAAAGATATGTATTTGCTCTACCACGAGGAACTTGAATCGCTTGCAAAAAACATCAAAGGTTTGAAGCGAATTCGATTTTTCATGACCTTCGGGCAGAGCTACTTGACACATCTCAAATGCCTTGAAAACGTAGGTATGACCTCGATTAAGCCGATTTTGTACGACGGCCGCGAGATTGTCCCTATACAATTTCTAAAAGCCGTCCTGCCCGACCCCTCGTCGCTCGGCCCGCGCACTGTCGGCAAAACTAACATCGGCTGTATCATGCAGGGCAAGTCGAAGGACGGGAAGCCGCTCAGTTACTACGTTTACAACATCTGCGACCACGAGGAATGTTACAAGGAAGTCGGCACGCAGGCGATTTCGTACACTACCGGAGTGCCCGCGATGATTGGCGCGATGTTGGTGATGAACGGCGCGTGGCGGCGGCCCGGCGTCTTCAACACCGAGGAATTTGACCCCGACCCGTTCATGGCCGCGCTGAACAAGTGGGGGTTGCCGTGGCGGGAGAGTTTCGCGCCGGTAATTGTCGATTAGTGATAAGGGGCGGCAGGGGGTAGGGGTACGGGGGTCTATGTCTGCGCCACCGCAAGAATCGCCAGCCCGCCACACAAACCGATTAAATCCCACTTCCTCGATTGCAAACTTATAAGTTCACGACTTAACAGGTTTTATTTACTTGAAAAGTCTACACTCGCAAATGGGTACGTGCTAATTGTTAACGGTTCGGCTCGAGAAAGTTAGACTTTATCAATCGCAAAAGCGGGCGTGCGATTCTTGCGGTGGCGCAGACATAGACCCCCGTACCCCTACCCCCTGCCGCCCCCCCGCACAACATCAGAATTAAAGGTAAAGTCCGAAAATATTTAAGGAAGTCTTGCCCCATGCCGCAATTTTCATTGAAATTTTTGCAATCATGGGCGGCACGGTATTGAAAATATGCAAAACTGGTTGAAAAAATTAAAAACCCCCTGCTACGTCATTCACGAGGCGGCTTTGGTTCGCAATCTTGAAATTTTGCAGGGGCTCGAAAGGCGCACGGGCTGCAAAGTCCTGCTTGCCCAGAAAGCGTTCGCGGCGTTCGCGCTATACCCCCTTGTGGGGGAGTACTTGAGCGGCACGACGGCGAGCGGGCTGTTCGAGGCTCGGCTCGGCTTTGAGGAAATGGGCGGCGAGGTGCATGTTTTTTCGCCCGCATACACCGAATCCGATTTCGCCGAGTTGGTTAAAATCTGCGACCATATAATTTTCAATTCGTTCGGGCAATGGGAGCAATTCCGCGCTTTGTTGCCGCAGAAAGTCAGCGCGGGTCTGCGCGTAAACCCCGAAAAGTCTACGCAGAATCATGCAATCTACGACCCCTGCGCGCCATTCTCGCGGCTCGGCGCGACTGTGCAAAGCCTGCAAGGCAAGGACTTGAGCGGGATTGACGGCTTGCATTTTCACACACTCTGCGAGCAAAATTCCGACGCGCTCGAAATTACCCTCGACGAGTTTCTACGGAAATTCGGCGGGTTTTTGCAGGGGTTAAAGTGGGTCAACATAGGCGGCGGGCATCATATAACACGCGCGGATTACGATGTGGAGCGGCTTGAGCGGTGTATCGAGCGGCTCAAGTCTCACGGCTTGCAGGTCTACATCGAGCCGGGCGAGGCGGTCGCACTTCATGCGGGCTGGCTTGCCGCGAGTGTGCTTGACATCGTGCAAAACGGCATGGACATTGCAATCATGGACGTTTCCGCCGCCTGCCACATGCCCGACGTCCTCGAAAAGCCCTACCGCCCCGCGATACTCGGCGCGGGATTGCCGCACGAAAAACCCCACACCTACCGCTTGGCCGGTAATACTTGTCTCGCCGGGGACGTAATCGGCGATTACAGTTTTGGCGCGCCCTTGAAAGTCGGTGATAGACTGCTTTTGTGCGACATGGCGATTTATTCGATGGTAAAAAATAACACCTTCAACGGCACGCCCCTACCGTCGATTGCGGTGTTGCGGGGCGGCGAGGTTGAGGTGATTAGGCGGTTCGGGTACGAGGATTTTAAGGGTAGGTTATCATAAAAAAAGCTTGACTTTTTGTAAAATTTTGTATATAATTAGGGTATAAAATACTTTAGTCGATTGCGAAACTCACGGACGCGCAATGCGCGCCCCTACATGTGGCGACTTGATTTTATGTTTCATCTGCATATTGTAGGGGCGGGCATTGCCCGTCCGCAAAACAGAAGATTTTGCAATCGGCTATAAAAAATACTTTTTAAGGAGTAAAAAAATGAAAAGAATCAGCGTATTTATGCTTGCGGCGATTGTTGCACTCGGCGTGTTCGCGATGACCGCCTGTAACGACGACTCACCCGCGACACCACCGGAATTCCCGACATCACCCGAAGCCCCGACACCACCCGAAGCCCCGGCAGACCCCGAAAACCCGACACCACCCGAGGCCCCGACACTACCCGAAGCCCCGACAGAACCCGAAACTCCCGAATCACTGCAAGACCCCGAACCCCCTATTGACCCCGAAACACCGCAAGAACCCACCGCCGACTTCGTCTTCACCGACACCCGCGAGGGCATTGTCGAAACGGCGAAATCCCTGCTCGGGACGCCCTTTGCGGAGGACGGCGAGTCGCCCGAGGAGGGCTTTGACAACTCCGGGTTCATCTACTACGTCATGACCCAAAACGGCTTCGAGAATTTCCCGCGCGGTCTCGGCGCAGAGGCGCAAACCGGCACGCAGATTACCAATTGGGAGGATTTGGAGCCGGGCGATATACTGTTCTTTAACGAGGAACACGTGGAAAATGTGAGCGCGGACACCCCGCATTTCGGCGGGATTTACATCGGCGGCGGTAAAATTATCGCTTGCCTGCACGAAGATGACGTTGTAAAAGAGATTGACGTCTTGCAGGAATGGTGGCACGATGCGTTCGTATTTGCAACCGACCTTTTTTAGAGCGTGTTGACACTATCCGAATTGCACAGATTTTGGCTAATTTTCCGCCATACTGCGTTAAATTTTTCCGCAATGCACAAAGCATTACGAAAAAATTTGCCTTGTCTGACGAAAAATTCGCTCAAAATCTGCACAAATCGGATAGTGTCAACAAG
>WRMK01000182.1 GCA_009777155.1 Oscillospiraceae bacterium | reverse complement strand
CCGAAAACCCACGGACGCGCAATGCGCGCCCCTACAGCAAAAATTTTCCACCACATAAAAAACGTCATCGGCGTAGGGGCGAACTGCGTTCGCCCGTAATCCCCCACGCAACCGCCGCACCCCCCCGAAACACGGCGCGGTGTTTTGTAGGGAACGGTTCATAACCGTTCCGCAAAGTTTCCGCGAGGTTGTAATTTGCGTAAATTTGCACGGTCTCAGCAACGGAACGGTTACGAACCGTTCCCTACACCAAAATTTTTTCACAACAGAAAATACCCATGTAGGGACGACCGCCCCCGGTCGTCCGTAATCCCCCGAAACATGGCAATATCAACAATGTAGGGGCGAACTGCGTTCGCCCGCAATCCCCCATTCGCCCGCAATCCTCACGCAACCGCCGCAACCCCCCCGAAACACGGCGCAAAAACGGACGACCGGGACGCGGTCTATTCCTACACATAAAAACACAAGGAGCCAAAAACTGAAAAAATTATAGAAAGGTGTACCCCATGCCGCAAACTAACATTGAAGTTAATGCGAGTGTGGGCGGCATGGTAATGAAATTATGGCAGGCCATTCAAAATGGAACAACATCAAACGCAAAAAAGGCGCGAACGATGCCGCTCGTGCTAAGATTTTCACGAAAATTTCGCGCGAGATAATCGTCTGCGTGAAAGAAACAGGCAACGCCGACCCCGCGAATAACAGCCGACTGCGCGACCTGATTGCAAAGGCGAAGTCGAATAATATCCCGAATGATAATATTGACCGACTGCTCAAAAAAGCGGCGGGCGGCGGCGAAAAAAACGATTACGAGAACTGCGTTTATGAGGGTTACGGCCCGAATGGCGTGGCGGTTATGGTTGAGTGCTTGACCGATAATCGCAATCGTACAGCCGGCGAAATGCGCCATTATTTCGACAAATACGGCGGCAATTTGGGCGCGGCAGGGTGCGTGAGTTTTATGTTCACACGGCGGGGGGTTGTCGCGGTTGAAATTGAAGAAACTGTAGGCGATGAGCTTTTGGAGCAGGTCGTAGAAGCGGGCGGCGATGATTACATAATCGAGGAAAACACCGCGGTAATCTTCACCGAACCCGAGGCGGTAAGCGCGGTCGGCAGGGCAATGGAAGACTTCGGCTACGTTGTTTTATCGGCACAACCCGAGCAAGTCCCGTCCACCTACACCGCCCTAACCGACGACGAGCATATCAAAAAGATGACGACTTTGCTTGATATGTTGGAGGATAATGATGATGTGCAGGAGGTTTGGCATAATTGGGAGATGTAACAACAAACAGTTGACTTTTTGTGGCAGAGAGGGTATAATAAAAATATACTTTATATAAAGGGTGATTTTATGCCGAACATCAAACCTGTGACCGACCTAAAGAATTACAACGAGGTGCTTCGCGATATTGCTTTTGGCGAACCTGTTTTCCTCACCGAAAACGGTAAGGGTCGCTATGTCCTGATTGAAATGCGGGAATACGAGAGACAACGAGCGGAAATTACTCTGTTATCCGAGCTTATGAAAGCTGATGAATCGGTGAAGGAACGAGGTTGGCTGTCGCAGGAGGATGTTGAGAGAGAGCTTGGGGTATGAAGGTGTTGAAAATTAGGGTTGCGCCCGCCGCGTTGGACGACTTAAAGAATATCGGGGAGTACATCACGAACGAATACGATAATCCCGCCGCCGCAAAACGCATTACCAAAAAAATTATCAACTCATATTCAAAACTCGCCGATACGCCATACATCGGCATTTCTCTGCGTATGAGGTATACCTTGGATACGCCCGTGCGTTTTATCGTCAGCGGGAATTACCTTGTTTTCTATGAAGTCAACGATGATTACGTGGGGATTAAACGAATTATTCACGGCAAACGTGATTACATAAAAATATTGTTTCCTGATTGTGGGGGCGTGGGGGATTAACCCTACACCAACTCTTTCCTCAACATCTCCAAAATCTTCCTCTCCCTCCTCGACACCTGCACCTGACTCATTCCAAGTGCCTGTCCGGTCTCGCCTTGTGTTTTGTCCCCCCAATAGCGCATTACAATCAACTTTCGGTCGTCGGGCGAGAGCTGCCCGAGCGATTGTTTGAGGGCAATCAGCTCGGTGAGTTTCACTTGCGGGGCCTCAATCGGCAGGTCGTATTCGTTGCCCGATGATTCGTCACTGTCGTTGTCATTTATGGTGAGCGAAATCGGCGGCAGACTGACCGACAACGCCTCGCTGACCTGCTCAATCGTCACGTCCAACGCCTCTGCAATGTCCGACAAGTGCGGTTCTGCGCCGCTTCTTGCCAAAATCTCGCGGGTTCGCGCAACTTTCAGCGACAATTCTTTCAAGCTCCTGCTGACCTTAACCGCGCCGCCGTCTCGAAAGAGGCGTTTTATTTCGCCCAAAATTACCGGCACTGCATAGGTTGAAAACTGCAAACCCCTGCTCTCATCAAAGCCTTTCCCCGCCTTGACAAGCCCGACACACCCCGCCGAAAACAGCTCCTCATACTCGATGCCGCGCCCGCGAAATCGGTGTGCAAGCGAGTGAACCAAAGCCATATGCTTTTCGGCGAAAGTATTATCAAGGTCAATTTTTTCTTTTACCTTATACATCTCGTGATTTTACGCGCTTGCTCATGGCGACAGTAGTCCCTTTGCCCGGCTTTGAGGTGACACGAAGCTTATCCATAAAGCTCTCCATCACCGCAAAACCCAACCCTGCGCGTTCTCCTTCCGCACACGTTGTAAACAAAGGGAGCATCGCCTGTTTGATGTCGGCAATACCTGTGCCTTTGTCCTTGATTCGTATGTAGAAGGTGTCGGTGTTGATTATTTTTGCGGTAATGTCGATGACGCCGATTGAGTCGGGGTAGCCGTGGACAATGCAGTTAGTCACCGCCTCGCTGACCGCCGCCTTGATGTCGTTAATCTCCTCAACAGTCGGGTCTAACTGCGCCGCAAACGCCGAGGCCGCCGCCCGCGCAAAGCCCTCGTTCTGCGAACGGCTGGGTATTTTCATTTGCAGGAAATTATTTGTGATATTCATAATTTTTAAGCCCTTTCTGTGCCAAAATCCCACGGGCGAACCGTGGCAATCCCGCCCCTACATTTTATGTGGTTGAAAAATTTTATTGGCATTTTAATGTAGGGAACGGTTCATAACCGTTCCGTTTTATATGGTCGCAGAAACTCGGCGGAACGGTTATGAACCGTTCCCTACATAACGCCGCGCCATGTTTCGGGGGGTTACGAGCGAACCGCGGAACACACGGACGCGCCGTGGCAATCCCGCCCCTACAATCCAAAACCTAATTTGCAGACGTAACCTTTTTAGAAATCAAAAACCCCAACCCCGCAAGGTGCAGCATCTTCTCCACCCTGCCCGATGCCCCCTTGACGACGACCTTGCCGCCGAAACTCTCGGCGATTCTCTTACGCCCCAGAATCAGCCCAATCCCGGAGCTATCCATGAAGCCGACCTTCTCAAAATCCAGCACCAAAACCCGCGGCGTGTAATGCTCAAGTTGCGCGTCGATAGTGCCGCGCAGTGTCTTCAAAGCGTGGTGGTCGATTTCCCCCGAAAGCAGTACAATGAGAAATTCACCCTTGTTAATTATTTCCAAAGCATAAGCCGCCTTTCATTTATTCAAAACTCCGCAAATCCTTAGCGGATTTGCTTCCGACCCTAAAAACAAAAGTCCCTACTACCATTGTAGCAAGGACTTGTTGAGAATA
>WRMK01000181.1 GCA_009777155.1 Oscillospiraceae bacterium | reverse complement strand
CAAACCCCACGGGCCCGCACTCCGCCCCCCTACAATAAAAAACCCCCGAAACCCCCACCCCCCCCCAAAAACCCCACCCCAAAATGTATAATTTATGCAACATCCACAAATAATACCCAAAAAAGCCCCAAATATTTTACGCATAAATTCCCAAAAGGGTCTTGACATTCTACATTTCGATGTAGTATAATAGATTTTGCGTGTTGCTTCGCAGTAATTTGCGAAGTCATAGCGAGCAAGATGAAACACACGGCAACGTGGCAACAGTATTTCTTCAGAAAGGAGAAACGACTTGGCAGTTAAGGAAAAAGTAAGGATTAAAGTCAAGGGCTACGAGCATGGCATAGTAGACGCCGCCTCGGCAAAGATAGTTGACACGGCGAAACGCACAGGCTCGCGGGTTGCAGGTCCGGTTCCGCTCCCCACCGATAAGGAAATCATCACCATTCTGCGCGCCGTACACAAGTACAAAGACGCCAGAGAGCAGTTCGAGATGAGAACCCACAAACGCTTGATTGACGTTATCCGTCCTACAAACAAAACAGTGGAAGCCCTTCAAAACTTAGAGCTTCCGGCCGGTGTTGAAATCTCGATGGAATTCTAATTAGCTGTGATAGCTTTTTTACCGGTCATGTTGCTGAGACCTATAAAAGGTTGCATAACCCCGCACAACTGTAAGGGGGAGCAGTCCCCGCGTAGCGGGTATTGGCAACCGAGGCACTCGGGCAACCAATAACCATATTAGGAGGAACCCGATATGAAAAAGGGTTTAATCGGAAAGAAAATCGGTATGACACAGATTTTCTCCGAGGCGGGAAAAGTTATTCCCGTAACAGTAGTCGAGGCGGGGCCTTGCGTCGTTGTCCAAAAGAAAACGGACGAGAACGACGGTTACACAGCCTTGCAGCTCGGATACGGCGACATCTCGCCGAAAGCCGCGAACCTACCGCGGCAAGGGCACTTCAAGAAAAACGACCTCCCGTTCAAGCGGCACTTGCGAGAGTTCAAACTCGATAATTCAGCCGAAATGAACGTGGGCGACATACTCAAAGCCGACGTCTTTGCAGAAGGCGACATAATCGATGTCAGCGGTACAAGCAAAGGTAAAGGCTTCCAAGGCACAATCAAGCGGTACAACACCTCGCGAATCAAGGAAACCCACGGCTCCGGGCCGACACACCGTCACGCAGGCTCAATGGGCGCGTGTTCCAGCCCGTCAAGGATTTTCAAAGGCAAGAAAATGCCGGGCCACATGGGCGCGGAAAAAGTCACCGTGCAAAACCTCACAGTAGTAAAGGTTGACGCGGAAAACAACTTAATCGCGGTAAAAGGCGCAATCCCCGGCCCGAAAGGCGGCTTGGTCTGCATTACCGATGCGGTTAAGAATGTATAAAGTAGGGAGGAAATAAAGAATGGCACAGGTATCAGTGTATGATATTAACGGTAAAGAAGTTTCCACCCTTGAATTAAAAGACGATGTATTTGGGATAAAACCCAACACCTCAATCCTGCACGCATCGGTGGTAAATTACCTTGCAAACCAACGCCAAGGCACCCAATCGACCCTAACAAGGTCACAAGTGCGCGGCGGCAAAAAGAAACCGTGGAGACAAAAGGGAACAGGCAGAGCAAGACACGGCTCAACCAACGCCCCACAATGGACAGGCGGCGGCGTGGCGTTCGCGCCCAAACCCCGCAGCTACCGCTACTCCCTTAATAAAAAAGTTCGGCGCATAGCCATGAAATCGGCATTGTCCGCAAAAGTAATCGACGGGGATATGTTGGTTCTCGATGGGTTCAAGATGGACGAGTATAAAACCCAAACCGTGGCAAAGCTCATGAACGCACTCAACGTCGAGAAGAAAGCCCTGTTGGTTTTGGACGGCGTAGGCGAAAATCAAAAAATCATCAAGAGCGCGGCGAATATACCCGGCTTGAAAACAACACAAGTCAACACTCTGAATGTTTACGACATCTTGAATTACGATAAATTCATCGTGGTCAAAGACGCCGTCTCGAAGATTGAGGAGGTATATGCCTAATGACTGCTGTAAAAAGAACCGCTCAAGATATAATAATACGTCCGGTAATCACCGAACGCTCAACCGATAATCTGACACAGCGCAAATACACTTTCAGAGTCATGAAAGACGCCAACAAGATTGAGATTGCAAAGGCAATTGAGGAGCTTTTCGGCGGCGTAAAGGTTGAAAAAGTAAACACCATGAACGTAAGGGGCAAGAAAAGACGCCAAGGCAGAACCGAGGGGTACACGGCGGCGTGGAAAAAAGCAATCGTCACCTTAAAAGAAGGCTCAAAAACTATCGAGTTCTTCGACGGCATGGTGTGACGAACAATTGACAATTGATAATTGACAATGGACAATTAGTTTTAGGAGATATGAGATGGCTATTAAATTCTATAAGCCCACAACGCCGGGTAGGCGTGGTATGTCGGTGGTGGATTACAGCGGACTTTCCAAGGTCGCGCCGGAGAAAAGCCTTTTGCAGACCCTTAAAAAACATTCGGGGCGCAATAGCTACGGCAGAATCACCGTTCGCCACAAAGGCGGCGGCAACCGCGTAAAATACAGAATTATCGACTTCAAGCGTAACAAATTCGGCATGAACGCCGAAGTGTTGACCCTTGAATACGACCCCAACCGCTCTGCGTTTATCGCTTTGGTAAAATACGAGGACGGCGAAAAGAGATACATTCTCGCCCCCGATAAACTCGCAGTCGGCGATACAATAACCGCCGGTAAAGGCGCGGACATCAAGCCCGGCAACGCTATGGCTTTGAGCGATATGCCCGTCGGTACGGTCATTCACGCGATTGAGTTATACCCCGGCAAAGGCGCGCAGTTAGTGCGCTCGGCGGGCAACTCGGCGCAGTTAATGGCTAAAGAGGGCAAGTTGGCTCTAATCAGACTGCCGAGCGGCGAATTGCGTAACGTCCCCGTAAAGTGCATCGCCACAATCGGTTCGGTCTCCAACCCCGACCACTCCAACGTCAACTTGGGTAAAGCGGGCAGAGTTCGGCACATGGGCAAACGCCCGACAGTACGCGGTTCGGTTATGAACCCCTGCGACCACCCGCACGGCGGCGGCGAAGGCAAGTCTCCAATCGGCAGACCCAGCCCTGTAACCCCATGGGGTAAACCCACCTTAGGTTACAAAACCCGCTCCAAGAAAAAGGCAAGCAATAAATTCATAGTAAAACGCCGCAACAAAAAATAACCGCAAGTTTTGTTAACAAGAAGCAGGGCGAAAAGCCCATGATTGTCACACAGTCCGCTTCCTTAACTTGCATAACTTGAAAGGAATAAACCAATGAGCAGAAGCGTCAAAAAAGGGCCATATGTATTAGAATCCCTTCTGAAAAAAGTTAAAACCATGAACGAATCCGGCGAGAAAAAAGTCTTGAAGACTTGGAGTCGCGCTTCCACAATTTTCCCGGACTTTGTAGGCCACACTTTTGCAGTGCATGACGGGCGCAAGCATATCCCCGTCTACGTCACAGAAGACATGGTCGGCCATAAATTAGGCGAGTTTGCACCGACAAGAACCTACAGAGGTCACGCCGGCAGCAAAACGACGAAGAAATAATTAAAGGAGGAACAAAGACAATGCAAGCTACAGCAGAACTCAAAAACGTCCGAATTTCTCCCAGAAAAGTCGGAATCGTGCTTGATTTAATCAGAAATAAACCCTGCGATATAGCCATGGCAACTTTGAGACTTACCCCCAAAGCCGCT
>WRMK01000180.1 GCA_009777155.1 Oscillospiraceae bacterium | reverse complement strand
AGGGGCGGGTTCGTGTCCCCGAAAGTAAATCGGTCTACAAAGACATAATCTTTTCGGTAAAGTCCGGCAAAGTCAGCTCAAAGGACATTCGCGACTTGAAAGGCGTTCTCGACCGCGAAAAGGCTGTAGCGGGAATTTTTATAACCCTAAACGAGCCGACAAAAGACATGAAGCAAGAAGCCGCCGCGGCAGGAATTTACAAGAATCCGTTCATGGGCGATGTTGAGAAAATTAAAATCGTGACGATAAAACAAATCATAAAAGGCGAACTGCTGAGTGTTCCTATAATTGCGGATTCTGTGAAGAAGGCTGAGTTTGTGGGGACGGAAAACGAGCAGATGAAGCTGTGAAGAAACTTAAAATAACGATGAAAGGTGTGTCCCGTGCCGCAAAATGAGTAGTATATTTTTGCAAGCGAGGGCGGCGCGGTATTGTGAGCATGATTAAATTGATAGTCGAACCCTCACCGCATATCAGAAGCAAAAACACATCAGACAGAATCATGGCGAAAGTCCTAATCGCGCTTACGCCGGCTCTCGCTATGTCTGTTTACATATTCGGGCCGCGTGCGTTGCTGATGTGCGCGATATGCGTGCTATCCTGCACAGTTTTCGACGTCGCGTACCTGCGAATCTTCAGAAAAGACACCAACTTCGACCTCTCGCCCGCAGTGACAGGTCTGCTTCTCGCGTTCAATCTACCCGTCACACTGCCGATTTACATAGCAGTCATCGGCTGTTTTGTCGCGATAATCCCGGTGAAACAGCTGTTCGGCGGCTTAGGGCAAAACTTCGCGAACCCCGCAATTACAGCGCGAATTGTCCTGTTGCTCTCGTTCTCGGTGCAGATGACACACTGGGTCGAGCCGTTTTATTACAGGACTGCAAACGCCGCCGACGCAATCACCTCTGCAACCCCGCTCGCCATAGCCGCAGAGGGCGTTAACGCCACCGAAACTATGCCCGGCCTTGTCGATTTAATACTCGGATTCCACGGCGGCAGTCTCGGCGAAACGAGCGCGTTCGCGCTTTTAATCGGCTTTGTATTCTTAGTTTGCACACGTGTAATCCGCTCAATTACGCCGTTAGCGTTCATCGGCACGGTCGCAGTCGGGGCGTTCGCAATGGGCGCAGATGTCGGCGTGCAGGTATTTTCGGGCGGCTTAATCCTCGGCGCAGTCTACATGGCGACCGATTACCCGACCACCCCGATTTCACTCACGGGAAAATTCGTTTTCGGCGTGGGGTGCGGGCTGATAACCCTTGCAATAAGATTCTTCGCGGAAATGCCCGAGGGTGTTTCTTTCGCAATTTTAATCATGAATATCGTCACATTTTATATAGATAAAATTACAATCCCGCGGGTCTTCGGCGCGGTTGCAAAGCCGTTCAAGTTGCCGTTTTTGACACGAAAAGGAGGTAATGATGAAAGATAAGTTTGACTTCAAACCTACAATAGTTTTAGCCTTAGTCGCGGGCATTGTCACCGCGCTGTTGGTAATTGCAGAGCGGAGCGTGCAGTACGACGAGACCCAACTCAGCGGGAAATTAGCCGACAGTTGCATTGAACTCATGGGCGAGGGCGAATACAAAGTCCTGCTCGACTGGCTTGAGGAAGGCTACCCAATCGAGAAGCCGCCGGAAGTCGCGAAGCTGATTAAAAACACTACAACAGGCGGCATCGCCTTTCAAATTATCGTAAATGGCTACAGCACAAACGGCATAAACATGCTGATTGTAATGGACGAAGATGGCGGCGTAGAGGCACTCACGGTCGTCGAAAACAAAGAAACTGCAAAAATCGGCACAAGGGTAGAAGACCCCGCCTTCATGAACAATTTTCTCGGCAGGGCAGACCCCGTACGAATCGTAAAAGGCACACCGCGCGCCGACAACGAAATCGCCGCCCTAACCGGCGCAACAAGGTCAAGCAACGCAGTGGCAAACGCGGTGAATTTGGCGATTGAGACTTATGAGGTGCTGTATGGGTGAGAATTTAATACGACATGTAAAACGCCATCAACCGTAGGGACGACCGCCTCGGTCGTCCGCTATATATCATATGAAACATCGTTTTAATACGGACGACCGAGGGCGGTCGTCCCTACGAAACAACATCGCAATTAAAACACAACCATAAGTCATTATCCGAAAGGAAAACCACCATGAAAACCTACCTTACAACCCTAAAAAAAGGAATAATAAAAGAAAATCCGGTCTTTTTCATGCTACTCGGAATGTGTCCGGTTCTTGCATTGACGGCGGCGGCTGAAAACGCAGTCGGCATGGGGCTTGCGACTACTTTTGTGCTGGTCTGCTCAAACATAGTAATCTCACTCTTGCGAAACCTAATCCCGCCGTCGGTGAGACTGCCCTGTTTCATAGTAATCATCGCAGGTTTTGTTACACTTACGTCGCTCTTGCTGAAGGAGTTTGTTCCGTGGCTGTACGACGAACTCGGGATTTTCTTAAGTTTAATTGCATGCAACTGCATAATTCTCGGCCGCGCCGAAGCCTTCGCCCGCAAAAACAAGGTTCTGCTCTCGGCCGCCGACGGTTTAGGCATGGGAATAGGGTTCACTTTGGCGTTGTTTACAGTCGGCTCAATCAGGGAGATTCTCGGCTTCGGGACATGGTTCGGGCTTAGTGTTACACCGGATTTCGTTGACCCCATGATGATTTTCATAATGCCGGCGGGCGGGTTCTTCACGCTCGGCGTAGTAATCGCGGTAGTAAACAAAATTGCACGCAAACGCCCCAACAACATAAGTTGCGACAACTGCCCGGGAAAAGAACTATGTAAGCGTTCAATGAATAATAATGAACATTTAAGCAACAACGGTTGAAAAATATAGAAAGGCATGCCCCATGCCGCAATCTTCTTTGAAGTTTGTGCAAAATGGGGCGGCATGGAATTGAAAATATGGAAGTTTCGAGGAGCTTAATAATAATTTTAATAACCGCTGTGATTACCGAGAACTTCGTGCTTTCGCAGTTTCTTGGAGTCTGCCCGTTTTTAGGTGTGTCCAAAAAAGTATCAAGCTCGCTCGGCATGGGGATTATGATAACTTTCGTAATGGTCGCGGCAACTGCCCTGACCTACCCGATTTACTTTCTCGTACTCATACCCCTCAACATCGAATTCATGAACACAATCGCATTTATTCTAATCATCGCGCTTTTCGTGCAATTCACCGAAATGCTCCTGCGAAAATACATCCCCGCACTCAGCAAGTCGCTCGGAATTTATCTGCCTTTGATTACTACAAACTGCGCCATTCTCGGCGTGACAATCATAAATGTTTCGGGCGATTTCAACTTTTTTGAAGCGGTCTTCAACGCCTTTTGTGCGGGTTTGGGGTTCTTGCTTGTGTTGCTTTTATTCTCGGGCGTAAGAGGAAGAATAGAGCGGTGCAACATTCCCGAAGCCCTACGAGGTATGCCGATAACTCTAATCGCCGCATCAATAGTATCGCTGTCGTTCATAGGTTTTGGGGGGATTGTTGAGGGGATATTTGGGGGTTAATAGGGTCAGAGGGGGGTATACGGCGGCGCGGTAAGCACATGAACCGCACGCCCGCGTTCCACGATTGATAAAACTTAACCTTCTCGAGCCGAACCGTTATCACATAGCACAAACCCTATGCGAGTGCAGACTATTTAAGCACATCAAGCCTATCAAGTCGTGAGGAGCAAAGTTTCATGTCGAGGAAGTGGGGCTTAAACAGCTTGTGTGGCGGGCTGGCGGTTCATGTGCTTACCGCGCCGCCGTATACCCCCCTCTGCCCCCCCTAAGT
>WRMK01000179.1 GCA_009777155.1 Oscillospiraceae bacterium | reverse complement strand
CATAAACGAAAAGACCGGAAAATCGCTTTCACCTAAGACCATACGCAATTATAACGGCTTTATATCGGGTATATTTTCTTACGCAATCAAAATGGGTATGCTGACGGATAATCCTTGTAGTCGTGTTACCCTGCCGAAAAAAGGGCAAACGGAAAAGAAAATCTATACTAAAGAGCAGACGGAACAGTTTTTGAACCTCTTAAATGATGAACCGTTAAAGTATCGCTTGTTTTTCTCGGTGCTGACGTATACGGGATTACGAAAAGGCGAACTGCTCGGCGTTGAGTGGAAAGACATAGACTGGAATAACGACACAGTAAAAATAAGCCGTTCATCGCTCTACACAAGGCAAAAAGGCACATACACCGATATAACCAAAACAGAGCGGTCAAAACGCCATATTAAGCTACCTCGATTCCTTGCGTTGCTGTTAGAGGAATACAAAAACGAACAGGACGAGGAGCGGGAACGGCTCGGCGATAAGTGGGAAGATACCGACAGGCTCTTTACAACGTGGAATGGTACGCCCATGTTATCGCGACAAAAACACCTCATATAAAAAGCACGATAAACACACCTTCCCCTGCAAGAACGCGACTGGCTATTAAAAATTGAAGCGCCTGTTTCAATATTTACCCCTTATATAATGGTATAACATCAACACAAATTCGCAACTTGGCAAAAACACCGTGAACTACCTCCTTTTCACTTTTTGCCTCGACCCTCACGCACTACATCTATAATTTCAAAAATAACTCTTGACATTTCGCCGAATTTATAGTAAAATATAGCAAGGCTAATATTGTTGAATGAACGGGGAAAATGAGCGTTTAAATATTTTGGCAAAAATTGTTTACAAACTCCAAATAAAATGGTATAATGGCATATAACCGATACGAGCAAGGAGGATAAAATGAAATACGACTGCCTAATAATAGATGACGAGCAGGCATTGTCCGAAAGCACTCGCGACTATTTTAATATGTTCGATGTGAAAACCGCGTGGGTTGCGGATTATAACTCATGCCTTGATTTTATGCGTGAAAATCAAGCGGATTTGCTTCTACTTGACATCAACCTCGGCGATTCGTCGGGGTTCGATTTGTGTAAAAATTTACGCAGAACTACAGATGTGCCGATTCTGTTTATCAGCGCGCGGACAAGCGATGATGATATGTTGCTCGCGCTGAATATTGGCGGCGATGATTATGTGCAAAAACCGTATTCACTTGCGGTTTTACTTGCAAAAGTTAAGGCTGTGTTAAAACGCCGAAACGCCACTGTTCATGCGGATAAAGCTGTGTTTATGTCGGGGAAATTGACAATTGATTTCGCGAAACGTGAAGTATTTGTAAGCGGCACGAAAATCGAACTCAAAGCGATGGAATACAAACTGCTTGCTTACCTTGCGAAAAATAAAAATCGCACTGTCACTAAAGACGAACTTTTTCGTAATGTTTGGGAGGATTCTATCGTCGGTGACAACACGCTGAACGTGCATATACGCTACCTTCGCGAGAAAATTGAAGACGATTCTAATTCACCGAAACTTATCAAAACAGTGTGGGGAACCGGCTACAAATTCGAGGTGGTTGAATGATTCGTGCGTTGATTATTTTTATAACAGTGTGGCTTGCTGGAATTGCAGTCATATTCACGGTTTTCATGAATATTGAGCGCGTTGAAGTTGACACAGTTGCGGTTAATGACGCGCTTATGAGCGGCGATATTTCACTTTCGGAATTGTTGCAACAAGAACACGCGCGAATGGAATCCGAAAGGCAAAGTAGAGATTTTAAGTTACAGATTTTCTTGTATGGGTACACGGGTTTTGTCGCTTTGGCAGGGGCTTTGCTGTTCGTTTACTGCGAAAAAAGTGTATTAAAACCTTTCCGAAAATTGCAGAGTTTTGCGCGGAGAATTGCGGCAGGAAATTTAGACATTCCGCTTGAAATGGACAAGAGTAATCTCTTTGGCGCGTTCACCGAAAGCTTTGATTTAATGCGGGTTGAGCTCAAACAAGCGCGCGAAAATGAACGCGCCGCCGACCGCAGTAAAAAAGAGCTTGTCGCCTCACTCAGCCACGACATAAAAACGCCCGTAGCCTCAATAAAAGCAGTGACGGAATTAATGCTCGTCACCGCGAAACTTGACAAAGAAATACAGCAACTTGAAATAATTAACGCAAAAGCCGAGCAAGTCAATTCGCTGATTACTAACATGTTTCACGCAACTTTGGAGGAATTGCAGGCACTTTCGGTTACACTTGCAGAAGTCCCGAGCACGGCGATTTCGGGCTTAATAAAAAGTGCGGATTATGAGAGGAAAGTGAGACTTTTCAGGGTTCCGAACTGCCTTGTAAACGCTGATTTAATGCGGTTACAGCAGGTGTTCGACAACATTATCGGCAACTCTTACAAGTACGCAAATACTGAGATTACAGTGACTGCAAAATTTGACGAAAATCATCTCGTAATTGAAGTTTCCGACTTCGGCGCGGGCGTTGCGGAAGATGAACTTCCGCTTATACTAAACAAATTTTATCGCGGCAAAAACACCGAAACTAAGAGCGGTTACGGATTAGGTTTGCACATCTCAAAGTATCTGTTAGAGCAGATGGACGGGGATTTGCAGTGTGAAAATAGTGCGAACGGATTTACTGTCAAGTTATACTTAAAATTAGCAAGTTGAATTAAGAAAGAATTAAGAATTAGTTAAGACTAATTAAGAAATAATTAAAGACTTGCTAAGAATTTACGTGTTATTATTAGGTTGTGAGAAGCAACCTAATTTTAATTTAATCGGAGGAAAATATGGCGAAAATAATTTTATCTACTAACAAACTTTGCAAAACATTTTCAAGCGGAGGGCTTCAACAGCACGTTTTGAAGAACCTCGACCTTGAAATTTACGAGGGCGACTTCACGGTCATAATGGGACCGTCAGGCGCGGGAAAGTCAACTTTGCTCTACGCACTTTCGGGCATGGATAAGCCCACGCTCGGCGAAGTTAACTTTTCGGGGCGTGAAATTTCGGGATTGTCTAATGATAAGTTGGCGGTTTTTCGGCGCGACAACTGCGGATTTGTGTTTCAGCAGATGTACTTACTTGACAACATGAGCGTGCTTGACAACGTGCTTGCGTGCGGGTTTTTGGTGAGTAAAAACCGCAAAGATGTAATCAAACGTGCAAAAGAATTACTAAGAAAACTTAATCTTAATGAGGCTGATTGGGGGAAGTTTCCGCTGCAAATATCGGGCGGCGAAGCCCAACGAGCGGGAATCGCTCGTGCATTAATTAACAACCCCAAAATAATCTTCGCAGATGAGCCTACAGGCGCGTTAAATTCAACTTACGGTAAGGCGGTTTTAGACGCACTTTCCGAGACAAATGAGCAGGGGCAAAGCATAGTTATGGTCACGCACGACCTGCGTTCGGCGCGGCGCGGCAATAGGATTTTGTACCTGCAAGACGGGGTTATTCGCGGGGAATTGAAACTTGACAAGTATGTTAGTGGCGACAAAAATCGCGGTGAAAAATTAAATAATTTCTTAAATGAAATGGGCTGGTGACGGACAATTGACAATTGACAATTGATAATTGACAATTTATTAAATTTATTAAGGAGTATTACTTATGAAAAATATATTAACTTTAAGTCTTGCGAATGTTCGCAAAAGTAAAAGTCAGACGATTAGTTTGTTAATTTTCGTCCTGATTGCGGCGATGTTTTTGAACATGGGTTTGGTGATTTTTCTTGGCTTAGAAAAGTTTTTCGACGAACGCGCCGAAGCCAATCATACAGCACATTTCACGGGGATTTATCATGACGGCACGGACGGTGCATTGCAAGGTTTGCGCTTCATGGAAAGTTACCCTAAAGT
>WRMK01000178.1 GCA_009777155.1 Oscillospiraceae bacterium | reverse complement strand
AATTTCCGGTCGTTGAAAATTTTATTGTAGGGAACGGTTCTTAACCGTTCCGCTTATAAAATCGTGCAGACTTTCGGAACGGTTATGAAGTTGCGCGGACTTTCGGAACGGTTACGAACCGTTCCCTACATTAAACTTTACCAACAACATAAACCACCGCCGCCCCCCTTGACTCCCACCCCCAAAAATGCTATACTAATTACACCATACTAAACAGACCTACCCGCGAACAAGTTTCACGCACAGGTCAAAAAAGGACACCCCATGAAAAACTTCCTCCCCACAAAACACCAAAAAAACCTCGATTTCATCTGCCTCACCGGCGATGCCTACGTTGACCACCCCTCGTTCGGCGTGGCGATAATTTCGCGCATGCTCGAGAGTTTGGGCTTTTCGGTGGGTGTAATCGCGCAACCCGTCGGCGACTGCGATTACGCCCGCTTGGGCACGCCCGCGCTCGCTTTCATGGTGACCGCCGGCAATATCGACAGCATGGTTGCGAATTACACGGTATCGGGAAAACGCCGCAACGACGACGCCTACAGCGAGAACGGCGCAGGCGGCAAACGCCCCGACCGCGCCGTAATTACCTACTGCAAAACCCTGAAAAAACTTTTCCCCGACCGCGAAATTATCATCGGCGGTCTGGAATCATCACTGCGGCGGTTCGCGCATTATGACTACTGGAGCGACACGGTCATGCCGTCAATTCTCGTGGACAGCGGCGCGGATTTGCTCATTTACGGCATGGCAGAATTAACCTTGGTGCAGCTTGCCCGCCGATTGCAAGGCGGCGAAAAAGCCGCTGATATTCACGACTTGCGCGGAACTTGCTACCTGACCGAGCCGCAAAAAATCCCCGCGATTGAAGACTTCAGAATAGCTCAATGCGCCGATTTTGAAGTCGTCCGCGATAACAAAAAAGCCTACGCAAAAGCCTGCAAAACCCAGTACAACGAGCAGGACGAAATCACGGGAAAGGCTGTGATACAGCGGCACGGCAAGAAAATTTTGGTGCAAAACCCGCCGCAACGAAGCCTTACAACCGACGAAATGGACAAGGTCTACGAACTGCCGTACGCCCGCACTTTCCACCCCGATTATGCCCATGTGCCCGCGATTGAAGAAGTCGAGTTTTCGATTATTCACAACCGCGGCTGTTTCGGGGCATGCGCCTTTTGCTCACTCGCCCTGCACCAAGGCCGCAGAATCCAGACACGGAGCGCGGAATCAGTCATAGACGAAGCGGTAAACTTCACGAAAAATCCCCGCTTCAAAGGTTACATTCACGACGTCGGCGGCCCGACCGCCAATTTCAGAAAGCCGTCTTGCACAAAGCAAATCGCGAGTGGATTCTGCAAAAATAAAAAGTGCATGACCTGCGAAAATCTCGAAGTCAGCCACGCCGATTACTTGGCACTTTTGAGAAAATTGCGGGCGTTGAAAGGCGTCAAAAAAGTTTTCGTACGCTCGGGAATCCGCTTCGACTACGTCAATCGCGACCCCGACAAATCGTTCCTGCGCGAATTAGTCGCCGAACACACGAGCGGGCAGCTGAAAGTCGCACCCGAACATTGCGTCCCGAAAGTCCTCGACCTGATGAACAAGCCGCATATTGCCGAGTACTTGAAATTCGCAAAAGATTTTTACAGCGAGTGCAAAAACTGCCGAAAAGAACAGTATTTAATCCCCTATTTTATTTCGTCACACCCCGGCGCAACCCTCGAAAACGCAGTAGAACTCGCGGTATTTCTAAAGAAAAACAACATCAGACCGGAGCAGGTTCAGGACTTCTACCCTACGCCCGGCACAATCTCAACCGCGATGTTTTACACCGGCTTAGACCCGTTCACCATGCAGGAAGTCTACGTCGCGAAAACCGCACGGGAAAAGGAAATGCAACGCGCCCTGCTGCAATATTACAAGCCCGAAAATCGCGCGATTATTCAAAAAGCCCTGCAAAAAATCAACCGCCGCGACCTAATCGGCAACAGTGCAAACTGCTTAATAAGGAAGATGTTCCCATAGACGAAAGCACCGCCTAAACGGCGATTTTTCCGCCATACTGCGTTGAATTTTCTTGAAATGAACAAATCATTACTGCGAAAATTCGCCTTGTCTGACAAAAAAATCGCTCGTTTATCCGATACTTCCGTCTATGAGAACAACTTCCAAAACGAGGAGAATCAGAAAAATGCCAAGAAAATCAACAAACATAAACGCAAAAAATAAATTTAATTTAATCGTATTCATCGCGATTGCGGTGATAATCGCCGCCACATTTTTTGTGGATTGGCAGAAAATTTACGTCTTTTTCGGGCTATCCGAGACGGTAAATTTCGCGGCGGGCGAGGGCGTTTCGGTGCACTTTATCGACGTCGGGCAGGGCGACTCGGCCCTTATCATCACCCCCGAAAAGAGCGTGCTGATTGACAGCGGCGAGCGGGATTACGCGACCGTGGTTTTCAATTATTTAATCGCGCAAAACATTGCAAAATTAGACTACATAATCGCCACACACCCGCACTCCGACCACATCGGCGGCATGAGCGAGATTATAGATTATTTCGGCGCGAGTTACATAATCATGCCGAAAATCCCCGACGAATTAACCCCGACGACGAGCGCGTTCATGCGCCTGCTGGGCAGCATTGACGACAATTCAGTCGAGCTAATCTACGCAAAAAGCGGCGCGATTTACGACCTCGGGAGCGGCGCGGAAATGGAGATAATCGCGCCTATTGACAATGCCGAGTACACCGGCCTGAATAATTATTCGGTAGTCGTGAAATTCACTCATGCGGGCAATTCGTTCCTGTTCACGGGCGACGTTGAAAGCGAGGCGGAGAGCGACATTGCAGACAGCGGTGCAGACATAACCGCCACGGTTTTAGCGATTGCACACCACGGCAGTAATTCCTCAAGCACATCGAAATTCCTCGGCGCGGTCGGCGGCAAATACGCCGTAATCAGCGTCGGCTCGCCCAACCAGTACAACCACCCCCGCGACGAAACACTCGCCCGAATCACCAACCGCAACTACGAAATTTTACGCACAGACGTACACGGAAACATAGTCTTCGACAGCACCGGCGCGGGGTTGTACGTCTATGTGCAGAAAGGAACATGATGTTGATAATCGACCGGTTTGAAGAAGATTTCGCCGTTGTAGAAACAGGCAAAACAGGCGAAAAAACCGCCACAATAAAACGCACTCTCTTACCAAACACAGCAAAAGAGGGCGATGTTTTATTGGAAATAAACGGCGTTTTCGAGGTAGACGAGACCGCGACCAAACATAGGCGTGACGCGGCTTTGCAGAAACTACGGAAGATAATTAATAAGGAATAATGAATAAGGAACAATGGTGGTGTCGCTTTGCGACGATTTTAGACTCTAATAGGCGTGAAAAAACGGATTGCGAACGGTGGATTTTTCAAACGGAAAACCGCCGCGAAGCGGCTCCAAAATTATTCATTATTCATTATTCCTTATTCATTATAATTCTTTCGTCTGTAGCACAACTTCCGCATAAATCGACGCGACAATTTGGTACAACTCGGGCGGGACCATCGAGCCGCTGTTGAGCATTACAAGCAGTGCGGCGGTGCTGTCGTCGCGGTAAATCGGCACGCCGTTGTCGTCGGCGATGTTGACAATTTTCTGCGCCAATTCGCCCAACCCCGAAGCGACCACAACAGGCGCGAAATTCAACTCGGGGTTGTATTTCAAGGCGACGGCGGCGTCTTTGCCGTACTTAGGCTTAGTCTTTGGCATGGAATTTTTCTCCTTGTAATTTTTTCGGGGGTTTGGCGGGCGAGCAATGCCCGCCCCTACAATATGTAGGTGGAACATGAAATTAAATCGCCATATGTAGGGGCGCGCATTGCGCGCCCGTTGGGTTCGCAATCGTCTAAATTTTTGGCGGTTGTGCGGGCGCGTATGGTGCGTGCGGTGGGTTTTTCGGCGGTTGTGCGTGCGCGTTCGGTGCGCCCGTTGGGGTTTTTCGGCGGTTGTGCGGGCGGGCATGGAAACCC
>WRMK01000177.1 GCA_009777155.1 Oscillospiraceae bacterium | reverse complement strand
GTTAATAAGTGCAATAAATCCCCCGATTATATTGTCGGTGGATTTAATTTTACGCCTTACCTTTCGAGCCGAACAGCTCCATTTTTGCGGTGACGACTTCTTTTATGCCGTCAATACCCGGTTGCAGTAATTTGCGCGGGTCGAATCCGTTTATCGCCTTGTCAACAAACCGTTGCCCTTTCGTAGTATCAAGATATGAATGTTTGTACTTCTGCGCCTCAACTTCATCAATTTGCTTGAAGTAATCGACAAGGAATTGCGGCGAGTATATGGCCTTCAAAGTCCGCTTGTCAAGCTGTTTGCCGAGCAGGTCTTTGCCCGCCATAATATAATCGCGGATGCGGCTTTGGAACAGCCATTGGCACTCGGTATTGACATTAATTTTCGCAACACCGAGCGAAATCGCCTCTTGAATCATCTCCGCCGGTATTCCGGTACCGCCGTGCAAAACAAGCGGCAAGTCGCCGACTTTTTCCTTAATTTTCCTGAGCGTACTGAAATTCAAGCCCGCCCAATCAGGGGGATAAGAGCCGTGAATGTTTCCGATTCCCGCCGCAAGCATAGTGACACCGAGGTCGGCAATAGCCTTGCACTCGTCGGGGTCAGCGTTCTCGCCCGAGCCGATTACGCCGTCTTCCTCCCCGCCAATCGCCCCGACTTCCGCCTCAAGCGACAAGCCTTTTGAATTGCAGATTTCGACAAACTTTTTCGTATTCGCGACATTTTTGTCAATATCCTCGTGGCTCCCGTCGTACATAATCGAGGAAAACCCCGCCTCAATGCACTGCACAGCGGCATCATACGAGCCGTGGTCAAGGTGCAACGCGACAGGCACAGTGACCCTCAAATCGTCCATCATACCGTTCGCCATACCGACGACGGTTTTGAAGCCGCCCATGTAACTCGCCGCCCCCGACGTAACCCCCAGTATAATCGGGGAGTTAAGAGCCTGTGCGGTCGTAATCGCCGCCTTGGTCCACTCTAAGTTGTTGATGTTGATTTGCGGAATGGCATACTTGCCTGCAACCGCCTTATTAAGCATTTCTTTTGCTGATACGAGCATAAATTTTTAGTCCTTTCATGTAAATTATTTAGTTACTACTCTTATTTTAACATAAATTTCGCGAAATTTCAAGGAAAAAATGCAAAAACTATTGACAGATTTGCGAAATTATTCTATACTTAGAACAAACCAAGCTTTATGAAGACAAAAGCTTGAAAATTTAAGAAAGGCATGACCCATGCCGCAAAAAGCTGTTAATTTTGCGCGAGCATGGGCGGCATGGTATTGAAAATGCAACAAGAACCTTATAAGATTTACTTGGAAGAAAACGAAATGCCGAAATCTTGGCACAACGTCCGCGCCGCCATGAAAGAAAAACCGGAGCCGTTCATTCACCCCGGAACGCGCCAACCCTGTGTCAAAGCGGAACTACTGCCGGTATTCTGCGAAGACTTGGTAGACCAAGAGCTGAACGTCACCGATGAGTACATTTCCATCCCCGACGAAATCCTAAGCTTCTACAAAATGTTCCGCCCGTCGCCGTTAGTGCGGGCCTACTGCCTTGAAAAAGAATTGGACACACCCGCAAAAATCTACTACAAATTTGAGGGCAATAACACCTCGGGCTCACACAAGCTTAATTCTGCGGCCGCTCAAGTTTACTACGCGAAAAAGCAGGGCCTGACTCATCTTACAACCGAAACAGGCGCGGGCCAATGGGGCAGTGCCTTGTCAATGGCGTGTGCATATTATGGCGTGGATTTGACCGTCTACATGGTAAAAATTTCGGGCGAACAAAAGCCCTACAGAAAAGTCCTAATGCAGACCTACGGCGCAAATGTAATTCTCTCGCCGTCCGACACGACCGACGTCGGCAAGAAGATTCTCGCCGAACACCCCGACACCGGAGGTTCACTCGGTTGCGCCATTTCGGAAGCGATAGAAACAGCAGTGAAGTCACAAAATTGCAGATACGTACTCGGGAGCGTGCTGAACCACGTCCTCCTGCACCAGTCTGTGGTCGGACTTGAAACAAAAATCGCAATGGACAAGTACGGCATTGCACCCGACGTAATCGTCGGCTGTGCGGGCGGCGGGTCTAATTTAGGCGGCCTAATCTCGCCCTTCATGGCAGACAAGATTAACGGCAAAAACAACATCAGATTCGTAGCAATCGAGCCGGCGAGTTGCCCCAGTCTTACCCGCGGAAAATACGCGCTCGACTTCGGCGACACAGGCCAAACCACGCCGCTCATCAAGATGTACACCTTAGGGAGCGGCTTTCTGCCCTCGCCCAACCATGCGGGCGGCCTGCGGTATCACGGCATGAGCCCGATAATCTCGAAATTGTACGACGACGGGTATATTGAGGCCAAGTCCTACGTTCAATCCGACGTCTTTGAAGCCGCCCAAAAATTCGCACGGAGCGAGGGCATACTCCCCGCCCCCGAAAGCGCCCACGCAATAAAAGGCGCGTTCGACGAAGCCCTCAAGTGCAAGGAAACAGGCGAGGCGAAGACGATTCTGTTCGGCCTCACAGGAACAGGCTACTTCGACATGTCGGCATATCAAAGCTTCAACGAAGGCAAAATGTCCGACTACGTGCCGACTGATGAGGATTTGCAGAAGGGGTTTGACACGTTGCCGGGTTGCTAACTAATGCAGAAATAATAATGCAGAATGCAGAAATAAATAAAATTACAAGGTAGGTTTCCGTCGGAAAACTGCTTGAAAATTAAATTACAGCTTGCTTTCCGTCGGAAAACCACTTGAAAATCAAATTATTTCTGCATTTTGCATTCTGCATTCTGCATTGATTTTGCATTCTGCATTGATAAGGAGTTTTATGGCAGATATAATTGTAAATTACAGCGCGAACATAACAAGCGGCACAATCGAAGCCCTACAAGCAAGCAACCTCGCAAGTCTGCTGAAACGGCAGAGACCCCGCAAAGTCGCGCTGAAACCCAACATGGTGCTCGCCAAGCCCCCTTCCGAGGGGGCAACGACCCATGCGGAAGTCGTCGAGGGCGTGATTATTTTCCTGCGAGACCACGGTGTAACCGACATTGAAATCATAGAGAGCGCGTGGATTGGCGACGATACAATGCGGGTTTACAAGGTCTGCGGCTACGACACACTCGCCGAAAAATACAACGTAAAGCTCTACGACTTGAAAAAAGACAAAACCCGCAAAGTCAAGACCGCCAATTACACCATGGAAATCTGCGAAAAGGCCCTAACGGCCGACTTTCTGATAAACATTCCGGTGCTCAAAGCCCACTGCCAAACCCGCATGACTTGCAACCTCAAAAACCTGAAAGGTTGCATTTCCGACCGCGAAAAGCGCAATTTCCACACCCTCGGACTGCACGGCCCGATTGCCGAGCTGAACATGGCGATTAAGACCCATTTTTGCGTGATAGACGGCATTTGCGGCGACCTGACTTTCGAGGAAGGCGGCAACCCCGTCACCCGCAACATGATAATCTGCGGCGAAAACCCGCTCCTACTCGACTCCTACTGCGCCACCCTGCTCGGCTACCGCCCCGAAGACATCGGCTATATCCCAATTGCCGCCGAAATCGGCGTTGGCGGCAATACCCCGCTCTACTCCCCCACCACAGAAATCCTCGAACTCAACACCGACCGCAAGCCCCTTGTCACCGACTACGACCGCAATTTGGCAGTGCGATTATCGACAAAAACCAACGAAAACCAAGCCTGCTCCGCCTGCTTCTCGGCGTTAATAAACGCCCTCCAAAGAACCGGCTACTCCCCTCCCCAAGGCGAGAAAATCGCAGTAGGGCAGGGTTTTCGCGGGCTTACAGGCCGATTGGGTTGCGGCAGCTGCACATCGGGTTTTCAAAACCACATAAAAGGCTGCCCGCCGAACACGGCGGACATTGTGGAGTTTCTGCGGAAACTGTAGGGGCGCGCATTACGCGCAATGCAGAAATAATAATGCAGAATGCAGAAATAATTTAATTTTAAGGCAGTATTCCGACGGAACACTGCCTTTTAATTTTATTTATTTCTGCATTTTGCATTCTGCATTAT
>WRMK01000176.1 GCA_009777155.1 Oscillospiraceae bacterium | reverse complement strand
AAAGCGGGCGTCCGGCCCCCCGCCCGCCGCCCCCTACTCCCCCCCTACCGCCCCCGCCGCCCAAGCACCCCCCACAAAAAAGGATATAATTCAACATGTTTCAACTAATTCAAATCTTCCTAATAGGCGCAGGGCTGTCGGCTGATGCCTTTGCGGTGTCAATCACGAACGGCCTGTCCTACAAGAACCTCACCCGCGCCGACGCCTTGAAAATCGCGCTGTCTTTCGGGGTTTTTCAGGCGGTAATGCCGCTTTTAGGCTTCCTGCTCGGCGCGGTCTTCGCGGAATTTATCAATAGTTTTGCACACTTTATAGCGTTGATTTTTTTAGGGTTCATCGGGGTGAAAATGCTGATTGACGAAATCGGCTCGAAGAAGGAAATCCAAGCCGCCAAAACCGACATAGTTCCCGAAAAACCCGAAAAACTCTCGGCGAAACTGTTAATTATACAGGCGATTGCGACAAGTATCGACGCGCTAATCGCAGGCGTAGTCTTTATTTCCATGGGAATAACCGGCGGGCTGATTTTCGGCGCAGTGGGCATAATCGGCGCGACGACTTTCGCGTTCAGTTTCGCGGGGGTCTATTTAGGGCGGAAATTCGGGGCGTTGCTCGGCGGGAAGGCGAAGATAGTCGGCGGGGTGATTTTGATTGGGATAGGTGTGAAGATATTTTTGGAGCATTATTTTAGTTAGGCGATTGCGAAACTTATTGTTTTGCGGACGGGCAATGCCCGCCCCTACATTTGGCGATTAAATTTAATATTCCATCTACATATTGTAGGGGCGCGCATTGCGCGTCCGTGGGTTTAGCAATCTTATTTAAGGGGATATAATCATGAGAACATTAGTAGTCTATTACTCGAAAACAGGCACTACCAAAAGGGTTGCGGAGGCTGTCGTTGCGGCGAAAGGCTGTGATTTTGTTGAATTGCAATTCGACGAAAAAACACAGACGATGAGCGCAATTGACCCTGTTCATAATCCGGCGGAATATGAACGAGTGATACTTCTCGCGCCTGTTTGGGCGTTCGCACTCGCCACACCAATGAAAATGTACATCGCCGAACACAAATCCGCTATCGCCGCCATGAAGAATTACGACCTCATCGTGACTTGCGGCGGGTGGGGATTGCGCGGTTGCGTTAGAAACTGCCGCCGTGCAATCGGCAAGCCGCCCGAAACTGCGCTGATTTTCAAGGCGAAACAAGTTAAACGCGGGGAGTTTGATATTAGACCCCTTGTGTAATCAAATATCAGTGGATTTGCGTGCAGATTTTTTGTCATACAAGGCAATTTTTGCGCGAATATTCGCTGATATTTAAGCAAAAATTAACGAAGTATGGCGAAAAATATGTGCGTGAAGCCGCCATATTTGATTACGCAAGGGGTCTATGCTCGATATAACCGGAAAGGCATGGTTGGCAATCATGACGACTAAGAAATTGGCGGTCAAAAAGCGGGTCTACAAAATTATCCAGCCGCATAAAAGCCACGATGTAATCAGCACGATTTTCGACTGGTTTATCGCATCGTTGATAGTCATAAATATACTTATAATTATTTTCGATACCCTGGATTTACCGCCGAAACTTTCGTCGGCGCTCGGCGTAATCGAGACCGCCACAGTTATTGTTTTCACCATCGAATACATTTTGCGGCTCTGGACTGCCGACTTGATTTACAGGCACGATAATCCTTTTACGGCGCGCCTTAAATACGCGTTCACGTTTTTAATGCTCATGGATTTTATCGCGATTGTGCCGTTCTACCTGCGATTCATACACCCCATAGATATAAATATACTGCGGATTTTCCGCCTGTTCAGGATGATATGGTTCTTCAGAATTAAGCGGGAGTATATCAAGGCGTTGTCGAGTATTTTCGACGTCTTTAAGCGGAAAGCGGCGATGTTGTTTTTCTCGTTGATAATTATATTCGGCATGATGATTTTCGCCTCGGTTTTGATGTACAACGCCGAAAAACACGCACAGCCTGAGGTCTTCCCGAATGCTTTATCGGGCTTGTGGTGGTCGGTTGTGGCAATTTCTACGGTCGGGTACGGCGATATTTACCCGGTTACTATCCTCGGTAAGATTATGGCGGCGTGTTTCTCAATACTGAGCATAGGGCTGATTGCCGTGCCGACCGGGATTATCTCGTCGGGGTTCTTTGAAAAGGCCCGCGAAGACCGCCACGCCGCCGACCCACAAAAGCATTTCTGCCCTTATTGCGGGAAGAATATTGAGGATTGAAGGCTGTGTAAACCTACGGGCGAACGGAGTTCGCCCCTACATTCCGGGGTTTTCGGCACATAGTATAATTGCACAATGTAGGGGCGAACTCCGTTCGCCCGCAAATCCCCCCAAACCCTTGCAATTTTCTGCAATTTAAGTCGGTAGGAGAAAATTATGAAGCTATTAAACATAGGCTACGGCAACGCAATCAACCCCGACAGAATAGTCGCGGCAGTCGGGGCGGACTCTGCGCCTGCAAAGCGCATGATTACGGCGGCGCGTGAGAAAAATATGGCGGTGGATGCGTCGTGCGGTAAGAAAACCCGCACCGTCTTCATCATGGATAGCGGGCATGTAATCTTGTCGGCGAAAGGCTTGGAGGCTTTTTCGGATACAGAAAAAATTGATACAGAGGGCATGGTATAAAAATTATGACACAGTCAAGGAAAATTGTCTACGAATTGCTCGTGCGTATGGAGCAGAGCGGGGCTTATTCTAATATAATACTCGACAACGCCTTCTCGCGGGCAGGGCTATCTGCGCGTGACAAGGGCTTCGCCGCCGCATTGTTTTACGGGGTTTTAGAGCGGAAAATGACCTTGGATTTTTTGACACGGCACTACTCCGATATCGAATTCGACAAGCTTTCATGCGAGACTGTGCAGCTTTTGCGTATGGGGTTTTACCAACTTCTGTACATGGATAGCGTCCCCGAAAACGCCGCAGTGAGCGAGACCGTCGCGCTCGGCGACCACGGCGCGAAAGGCTTTATCAACGCTATTCTGCGGGCTTTTATACGTGACGAAAAGAAAATTGACACCGGAAATTTACTTACCGACGAGGGGAAACTCTCGATTGAATACTCCTGCCCGAAATGGCTGATTAAGAAGTGGACGGCGGCGTTCGGGGAGGACGCAGCTCTTAATGTACTCAAAAACAGCTTCGGCAGGCCGCCGATTTATCTGCGGGTCAACAGCTTGAAGTTTCAAATCGGCGACGTCAAAGCCGCATTACTAAAGGAAAATTTCACCGTCAAGGAGAACCCGCTCTTGGACGACTGCCTTGAGCTTGAACGGCTTGCGGGGACGAGCGCGGGCAGCATTGAATTGTCCGATGCCTACCGAAAAGGCATGTTCCATGTGCAAGATATATCGTCACAACTTTGCTGTAAATTAACAAAGCCGGGCTTTAACCAAACTGTCATCGACCTTTGCGCCGCCCCGGGTGGCAAATCGTTCACATTGGCGCAAATGATGAACAATCGCGGCAAGCTAATCGCCTGTGACCTCTACACCGGGAAACTTTCCTTGGTGGAATCGGGCGCAAAACGCCTTGGCTTGGACGTGATTACGACAATGGAAAACGACGCAACCCTGCATAACCTCAACCTCCCGCAAGCCGACACCGTCCTTTGCGACGTGCCGTGTTCGGGGTTGGGGGTAATTCGCAGAAAGCCGGAAATTAAGTATAAACCCATGAAGACTTTAGAAACTTTGCCCGAAACACAAAGCCTAATCCTCGCTCGTGCCGCTTCCTACGTAAAACCGAACGGTAGGTTGGTCTACTCGACTTGCACCTTGAACCCCGACGAAAATGAGAACGTAGTCGAAGCCTTTCAGCGCGAACACCCCGAGTTCTCCCCCTACACCGTCCCCATAGGAATCCCCGGCATGAACGACGCCCCACGCTACAACCTTTTCCCGCACATAACAGGCGGCGATGGGTTCTTTATCGCGATTTTCAGGCGGAAAGCCGCAGAATAATTCAAATACGAAAGGAACACTAAACAATGAAACTCAACAAATTTATCGCAACACTCCTAACCCTCGCAATCGCCTTAACCCTAACGGCTTGTGGCGACGACACTACGCCCACACCGCGTACGCCCACCACAAGCAACAACCCACCCGCAAGTAACCGAGACACAAACCCGCGAGCTCCCCACCACACCGCC
>WRMK01000175.1 GCA_009777155.1 Oscillospiraceae bacterium | reverse complement strand
CAGCAAATTCTCACCGATTGACAACCTAAAGAAAAAGCCCATGTAGAGCGGGTTACATGGACGTTCGGAAATTTTTCTGACCCACCCGCGACTCGAACGCGGGACACCCTGCTTAAAAGGCAGGTGCTCTGCCGACTGAGCTAGTGGGTCGCGGGGCTGTTACTGCAAATATAAACACACAGCCACAAATAATTATATCAGAAATCGCAGGGCTTGTCAACCTTTATTTTCAAAAAACTTGAAAAATTTTCTAATACCGCAATAAATGAGAAGGCTCTTTTTGCAAAATCCCCGCGACCAACGCCCTCAAAGGCGCGGCGTTCATCAGCCGCGTCGTAGCGTCGCCGAAACGCCCCAAAGTCATCACGCCCGCTTGCAACGCTTGCGGCTCAAGCTTGACAAACGGCTCTGAGCCGAGCTTGGCGCAGTGTCGGTACTGCGGGGTGTGGAGCCTGTTGCCGGCGTGATTGATGAGATACAAGTCGGTTAATTTATCGGAAAGTGACCCCACCGCACCATCCCATTCCTCAATCCCGTGTATGAAAGTGTTGCGGGCGAAAGTTACGCCGATTAGCAATATTTGAGCATTGCGTTCCCACAGCTTGTAATAGACGCCGCCCTTGCCGCACGGCGAATTTATCAACTCCTCGCCCGCAACAAAGCTCTCGGCGTCCGCCCCGAGCGCCGCAACCGAGTGTGTCGGGTGCAACGAGCGGCGGACGTTCGGGCGGGTGCGGAAAAGCTCGGTCAGCGCGCCGACACAGGAGCGGGTGTGCAGAACGTCCGTGACCGGATTTTCGCAATTGACATACCAAGTATGGCTCGGCAGAACCAACAAACCATCGCGCATATACTCGCAAAGTGCGTCCAGCACAGCATCGCCGCGCCCCTCGACCTCGCCGATAGCCTTGTACGAGACGTGAACCATGAGAGTGCCGCGCGGGTCGATGCCGAGGGTTGAAAGATTGGTATGTAATGATTGTTTTGTGTGCATTTTCGTTACCATGCCGCCAAAACATGCACAATTTTCAAGATAAATTGCGGCATGGGGCGTGCCTTTCTAAAATATTTTCAAAGATGTCTCTATTGAGCTTCTTCAAACTCCAACATGGCGGGTTTACTTTTGTAAAAATATATGCTATACTGAATGTAGGCGCGAAAAAGGCTTAGGATTGCGTAAAATATTAGGTGGGGTGTTAATTATGGATACTGTTATTTTTATTGCGATTCTTCTTTTTGTTCTTGCGTTTATTGCTTTTTTTGTATCCGCACAGAAAGGCATAGGGCGCAAAATCTTCAAAGTCGGCGCATGTCTTGTATATTTTGTATTGTTTTTATCCTTAATGCTTGCAAATGATTTCTTTTTGTCAACATTGCCGCGCGACATTCTGTATATAATAGTGCCTGCGATAACTTTTTGTGTCGCCCCTCCGGTAGCGTTTTTTGTTCAGAGAAAAAACTTAAAAACTAAGATTTTTGGGATAACCGCTCTTGTAATGCTGTTGCTTGGTATTGCACTCGTCACTTTTTTTGCAATAATGGCGGTACTTATTTCACGAGGTAACTGGTTATAATAATTTTAAGGCGCAATGTAGCCTACTCAAACTCCACCGTCCCCGGCGGCTTATCGGTCACATCGAAAAGCACCCGACTAATCCCGTCAGAGCCCTCGCCGCCTACAATCCCCGTTATCCGCGCCGCCGCCTTCTCTAATACCTCGTACGGCACTCGCGCAAATTCCGCGGTCATGAAATCCACGGTCTTGACCGCCCGCAGAGCCGCGACATAGCCGTAAGTCCGCTTGCCGTCCCGCACGCCGACCGCTCGCATATCGGTCAGTGCGGCGAAATACTGGTCTAAATTCTTGTCCAACCCCGCGTTTTTCACCTCATCGCGGAAAATAAAATCGGCCTCCCTCAAAATATCGAGCTTACCCCGCGTAACCTCGCCAATCACGCGGATTGCCAAGCCCGGCCCGGGGAACGGCTGCCGCTCGGTAATGCACTCCGGCAAGCCGAGCAGCCTGCCCAATTCGCGCACCTCGTTCTTGTACAACTCGCGAACCGGCTCGACAATCTCCTTAAAGTCAACGCAATCGGGCAGCCCGCCCACGTTGTGGTGGCTTTTAATTTTCTCGTCCGACTCGATTACATCGGGATAAATTGTCCCCTGCGCCAAGAAATCGACCGCGCCGATTTTGCGGGCTTCTTCCTCGAAAACCCTGATGAATTCTGCGCCGATGAGCTTGCGCTTTTGCTCGGGTTCGGTTACACCCGCGAGTTTTTCCAAGAACCTATCCGCGGCATCAATCTGCACTAACTTCAAGTCGCGGTCGGCGAATGCGGCCTTGACTTCCGCCGCCTCGTTCTTCCGCATACAGCCGTGGTCTACGAAGATGCAGGTCAAATCCGCGCCCGCCTGCGACAGTAACGCCGCACAAACCGAGCAGTCAACCCCGCCCGACAACGCAAGCAGTACCTTTTTACCGCCGACTTTCCCGCGAAGCTCGGTGATAATCTGCTCCTTGTAAATGTTCATATCTCTCATTTTTGTGAAAATCCTTTCATTATTCTATTTTAATTATAACACACTGTTGATAACTTGTCAATTATATGCTATAATATATTTTGGGGGTGAGTGAATGGAGATAAAACTCAAAGGCAACCCGCATTTGTTGGACGACGAGCTTTCCTACGCCGCCTATGCCGAGGCCGTCGAAAACCTAATCATAGACCCGGAAACACGCCGCCTTATTCAAAAGTACGGCGTGAATCAACACGAGCTAATCCTAATCGGCGCGAAGCCCCTATCCGAGTATAAAAACCAAGCCAAAAGCACATTATTGTTAGATAATATACTAAAAGGCAAGCGGATTTACTTCAGCAGAATCACCATGACCGACGACTGCTTTGAATTTCTGCCGCCCGAGCAAATCACTTTTGCGGTTGAGGAAGCCGCCGCAAAGGACTGCAAGCGACTGCAAAAAACCGCAAAACGGTTCAGCAAAAAGCAGAAAGCGGCGGTTTTGGGCAAGCGGCACAGCCTCAAAATGAACGATTATCTTGTGAGGATAAATCGCGAGGCGGCGCGGAATTTAATCCTTTCGGCAAAGCGCGACTTTGATTTTATTGTTCATTTTAATTCGGAAATGTTCTACCACAACATCACCGCAAAGGGCCATACATTCACGAAAGAGACCGTCAGCGGGATTTACGAGGACGAGAAATACACAAAAATTATCAACCTTTCCGACCCCCGCGAACGCATGGGTTTCATCGCGCTTTACGCGATGACTTTCCACGGTCTGAAACTTGACGACATTTATTCAATCGACGGGATTTTCTCGCTTGAAATTCAGTCGGAAATCGGGGCGGGGCGCGAGGCCGACGAGAAAAAGCGATTAGCGGGCGCGGAGGTCTTCAACCTCGTTTTCGGCGAAGAACGCGCCGAAATTCACAGCAGAGCCGTCCGAATGGCGGAAGTCTTGAAGAATCTGCCCTTGCCCGAGATAAATTTGAGCCTAAATAATCTTATCAAGAGAAATTACCCGCTCTACTGCGGGGCGGGCGACATCGGGCGGAGCTATTCAAAGCTGATTTTGAGCGTTGAAAAAGAGTTTGATGCCGCCGTGAAGATTGCCCACCGCCTTTCCTATTACAGACTGCTCGAGCGGCTCTACGACGAGGTTTTGAAGAACGGCGAGGATTACGCGAAGTCCGCGCTATACAAGAAAGCGAAGGCGTTCGCGGGCGCGGCGGACGGCAAAAAAATTGCGGGTGAGCTTGATTTCGTTGTGAAATCGGGGTTCGCGGAAATTTCGTGTTGACTTTTGTGCGATTTTGTGTTAAAATATATGGTGTAAAATTCATAGATGATTGCGAAACTCACTACATACAGCAAAATTTTTGCGAGTACGAGGGGCAGAGGGGGGTAGTAGGGGTACGGCGGGCGCAAATAACCGCACGCCCGCGTTCTACGCTTGATAAAGTTTAACTTTCTCCCCCTCAAGACTTTTTAAGAAGTACAAACCCATAGGCGAGGGAAAACTTGCAATAGAGAGCAAACCTATTAGGTCGTGAGGAGCAAAGTTTCATGTCGAGGAAGTGAAATTAGAAGGGCTTGTGTGGCGGGCTGGCGGCTACTTTGCGGCGGCGCAGACATAGACCCCTACTACCCCCCTCTGCCCCGACTGCCCCCCACCCTCGCAAAAATTTTTCTG
>WRMK01000174.1 GCA_009777155.1 Oscillospiraceae bacterium | reverse complement strand
CTTTGCCCCCAAACCCCCACCTACTTTTTGCTTGTGCAAAAAGTAGGCAAAAACACCCTCGCTCATGCGCCGCGAGTGGCTACATTGCACGCTGGCCGGTCGAGACCGTCCGGCGTACAATGGTGCTAATTAACAGGCTTATTGCTTGTTGAAAGGTTTGTGCGGATTACCTGTGCATATGAGGTTTGCGGGAGTGCAGGGGTCGTGCTATTCTGAGTGGGCTTCGCGTTCACGTTGCCGTCTACGAGGACATCTGTGTAGGGGCGAACTGCGTTCGCCCGTGGGTTGTGCACGCCTTGTTTGCGGACGACCGTGCGCGGTCGTCCGCAAATATGCGCGGCTCCGCCGCGCCGCCCCACACACAATTCCCAAAACCTGCAAATTTCCTCTTGACCCCCGCCAAAAAGTATGTTATACTATAAATTAAAGCAACAACCTTGAAAAATACAGGAAGGTGTACCCCATGCCGCAATCTTCGTTGGGGTTTATGCAAATGTGGGCGGCATGGAATTTGAAACATGACAAACCAAAAAAAGCACAGCGTACTTATCGTAGACGACGAGACCATGAACATACGCGCGCTCACCCAGATTTTAAGCCCCGAATATACCGTGTATGTCGAGAAGAACGGGCGTAACACGGTCGAAAGTGCGGAGAAGATTGCACCCGATGTAATTCTGCTCGATATAATTATGCCCGAAATGAACGGCTATGAAGTGCTTGCCGCGTTGAAACATACCAAAAAAACTAAAGATATTCCCGTGATTTTTATCAGCGGTTTGGACGATGAGGAGTCGGAGGAAAAAGGCTTGATACTCGGTGCCGCCGACTACATAACAAAGCCGTTTTCGCCCGCTGTGGTTAAGTTGCGGTTGCAAAATCAAATTAAAATTATCAGCCAGCGATTGACCGAATACGACCTGATGAAATACCGCCTGATGAGCAACGCGCTGAATGTCGCACTGTGGGACATGGACACGAGCGTCGTCGCGAGTGACCCCGTCAATCGCAGTAATCAGATATTATACTCGCCCGAATTTCGCGCAATGGCGGGCTTTGAGCATGAGAGCGACTTCCCGAATCGGCTCGGCAGTTGGTCGGACCGATTGCATATTGATGATGTCGAAAAAACCATACATTCTTTCGCCGCCCACATTAACGATTACACCGGCAAAACCCCCTATGACGTGGAGTTTCGCATGCGGGTCAAGTCGGGCGAGTACAGGCATTTCCGCGCATTCGGTGATACTTTGAGGGGCAAGGACGGCGTGCCGCGCCGAACCGCGGGTGCAATTATCGACATCACCGAGAAGAAAGCGACTGAAAAGTTAGCCAAACAGCAAGCCGAAGCCGACATGGCAAACCGCGCCAAGTCCACCTTCCTTGCCAACATGAGCCACGAAATCCGCACCCCCATGAACACCATTCTCGGCGTCACCGAAATACTGTTGCAAAATCAGCGGCAAAATCACCGCCTTTCAAACGATGTGACCGATGGCTTAGAGAAAATTTATGCCGCGTGCAATTTACTGCTCGGCATCATCAACGATATTTTGGACTTCTCGAAAATTGAGGCGGGCAAGTTGGATATAATCCCCGAGCAATATGGAGTAGCAAGCCTTATCAACGATTCGGTCAACATGAATATAATGCGCCTTGAGGACAAGCCGATTGCGTTTGAGTTGCAGGTGGACGAGAATATTCCCGCACTGCTTGTCGGGGACGAACTGCGGATTAAGCAGATACTGAATAATCTCCTGTCGAACGCCTTCAAGTATACCGAGGCGGGCAAAATAATCATGTCGGTCTGCGCTAATTCCGCGATTACTGCAAATACCGCCGACTGCGTAACTCTCGTGTTGAGCGTGAAGGACACCGGCCCGGGCATGTCGAACGAGCAGTTGAAAAAGCTGTTCGACGAGTATTCCCGATTCAACAAAAGCGCGCAGAATACCATTCAAGGAACCGGCCTCGGCATGTCGATTACGCGCAGGTTGGTGAAACTCATGGGCGGCGAAATTATTGTCGAAAGTGAATTAGGCAAAGGCACGACTTTCACGGTCTGCTTACCGCAAAAAACAACCGCGAACTCGGCTGTATTAGGCAGGGAAGCGGCGGAGAATCTGCGGGATTTCCAAACAAATAGCTTGAACAGCCACGCCAAAAACAATTTCACCCGTGAACCCATGCCGTACGGAAAAGTCTTGGTGGTGGACGATGTCGAGACGAATATTTACGTTGCGGCGGGCTTGATGAAGCTGTACAAATTGCAGATTGACACCGCACGGGGCGGGAATGAAGCCATTGAAAAAGTAAGGAGCGGCAAGGTCTACGACATAGTTTTCATGGACCACATGATGCCCGAACCTGACGGCATTGCCACGACCAAGACTTTGCGTGAGCTGAATTATTCGGGGACAATTGTCGCCCTCACCGCCAATGCCATTGCGGGGCAAGCCGATATATTTTTGCACAACGGGTTCGACGATTTTCTTTCAAAGCCGATAGATATTCGCCGTTTGAATACCATTTTGAACAAGTATATCCGCGACAAACAGCCGATTGAAATTATCGAGGCGGCACGTGCTGCCGATAATCTTGATTCGGAAATACAACTGAGTGAAAACCTTGTGTCAGAGCCGCAAATAACAACCTCGCTCGACTTGCAAATACCCGGGGTGGACTCGGCGAAAGGCCTTGAAAAGTTCGGCGGCGATGAGAAAATTTACTTGAAAGTTTTGCGGGTCTATGCCGCAAATATACGCAAACAGCTTGACGAGTTGGGTGCTGTAGATGTTGATAACTTGCGGCCTTACGAGATTTCGGTACATGGCATTAAAGGTTCGAGCTTTGATATTTACGCCGATAGTGTCGGTGAAAAAGCAAAGTCTCTCGAACAAGCCGCCAAAACGAGCGACACGGATTTTATAGCCGCCCACAACGCGGCCTTGCTCGAGGAGCTTGGCAGGTTGGCGGACGAGATTGACACAGCGGTCTCCGCGTACGAATCCCGCCATCCTAAGCCCTCGAAAGACAAGCCCGATTCGGACGTGTTAGCGCGGCTTTACGCCGCTTGTGAGATGTACTCAATGGACCAAGCCGACGCCGCAATGGAGGAAATCGAACAGTATGATTACACAGCGGACGACGGATTGGCGCAGTGGTTGCGTGAGAAGGTCGATTTAATAAAATTCTCGGAGATTACCGATAGATTAAAAACATAGATGATTGCGAAACTCGTCGGTTAGAGGGTTTCATGGACTTGAGTGGGGGCCGAGGGGGGTAGTAGGGGTCTATGTCTGCGCCGCCGCAAAGTAGCCGCCAGCCCGCCACACAAACCGTTTAGACTCCACTTTCTCGATTGCGAGTTTACAAGTTCACGACTTGACAGGTTTCATCTACTTGAAAAGTCTGCACTCGCATAGGGCATGTGCTACGTGATAACGGTTCGGCTCGAGTTGTTTAAGCTTTATCAATCGTAGAACGCGGGCGTGCGGCTACTTTGCGGCGGCGCAGACATAGACCCCTACTACCCCCTCAGCCCCGACTGCCACCCCGCACTCGCAAAAACTTTGCTGTATGTAGCGAGTTTCTAAAATCAATAGAGGATGCAAAAACCTCTTAAATCTAACCGCATAATTGCGGGAAAAATAAACTTTTAACAGCACAGTTGTGCGGAAAGGGCTTGGTGAAAAAATGAACGAGACCGACAAAGCAGAAGTAACCCGCAAGAAAATAGTTTTGGTTGACGACTTGAAATTCCACTTGTTGTCAACCAAAGAACGGCTCAAAGACAGCTACGAGGTCTACACGGCGCAGTCTGCCGATATATTGTTTGAAATCCTCAGCAAAACCCCCATCGACCTCATACTGCTCGACATAAACATGCCCGATGTTGACGGGTACAAGGTCATTACGCAGCTGAAAAGTACACCCCGATTGAAGGAAATCCCCGTGGTGTTTTTGTCGGCTAAGGCGGACAAGGAGAGCGTTGCGAAAGGGTTGTCGCTCGGCGCGGTTGACTATGTCATCAAGCCGTTCACCGATGCCGCGTTGGTGGATTGCATTGAAAGGCAGTTGAACCCCAAAGCAAAGGTGCACGAAAAGCCAATCGTGCTTGCTGTGGACGATAATCCCAGCATTTTGCAGTCGATTAACCACGCTTTGGACGCCCAGTTCAAGGTTTATACACTGCCGCAACCGGAGATTTTGGAGGAGCTTTTGGAAAGGCTCACGCCCGACCTGTTCCT
>WRMK01000173.1 GCA_009777155.1 Oscillospiraceae bacterium | reverse complement strand
CCTGTCCGAAAAAACCCCCGACACGCGGTGCGGTGTTTGGTAGGGCCGCGTTCCCATGCCCGCCGGCGAACCACCCGCAACCGCCATAATTGCGGGCGAACACAGTTCGCCCCTACGTTCAATAATATTTTTATGTGGTTGAAAATTTTTGCTGTAGGGGCGACCGCCCTCGGTCGTCCGTAAACCCCCACAAACGCCGCATTAATTCACGGTCGGACGCCATATATGGCGTCCCTACAAAACATCATCAACCGTAGGGGCGCGATATATCGCGCCCGTGTTTTTTTGCGGATTTGCGGACGCGGGGTATCGCGGGCGAACACAGTTCGCCCGCAATACCCCACGCCCGCAATATCCCACGCCCGCAAAAAACCCCCGAAACATGGCGCGGTGTAATGTAGGGAACGGTTCATAACCGTTCCGTTTTAATGTCGTGCGGATTTGCGGAACGGTTATGAACCGTTCCCTACAATAAAATATTTTCACAACAGAAAATCGGCAAACAACCATTTAATTATACGGACGCGCAATGCCCGACCCTACAGAAAAAATTCCCACAACAACAAAAAAACAGGCGGGCAAAAACCCACCTGTTTAATTTTATTTCAACCTCACCGGCACCACAATAAACAACACATTCTCACTCGCGACAACCTCCTCGCCGTCCTCGGCCTTGTAAAGCGGCGTAATTTTAATCGGCGCGAGCTCGGTCAAAAACTCCAACCTAACCTCGTCAGTCCCCGAATTTTTCAGCGCGTCAATCATAAACCGCGGGTTAAACGCGATGCTGAAATTTTTGTCCTGCGCCTCCTCAACATTTTGACTTAACTCAGGCGTCGCAATTGCAAGCTCCTCATTAAATTCGCCCAGCCCGGTCTTACACGAAAGATACACACAGCAATTTTTATTATCAATTTCGCAGATTACCGGGTTCTTAAATTTCTCGTTGATGAACAGCAACGAGCGTTCGAGCGACTCGGAAAATTCGCGGGTATTTATAGTAAGCTTGCGGTTGGCCTGCGACTCAATCAGTTGCTTATACTTGATGAAATTGCCGTCTAACAGCCGCGAGAAAATCGCATAGTTTTCCTTTGAAAAACAAATTTGGTTACGGTCGATGATAATTTCAATCTCGCTGTCCTCATCATCAGACAAGTTGCGAATCAGCTCCGACACTGTTTTTTCAGGCACAGTGAACCCCATATCCGCGCAATCCAATTTCTCTTTCCGCAGCGCAAGCCGCACCGCATCCGACGCGATTATGTACAACATATTCTCATCAACATCAAATCTCGCGCCCATAAGCGCGGGGTTTATTTCTTTTTTTGCAATCGCGTGGTCAATCTGCGACAACATATTTTTCAGCAGTTTTTCCTTAATTTTTATGCTCATATTCTGACTAAGCTCGATAATTTTCGGAAAACTTTCGCCCTTTATACCTTGAATATTCAGCTTTATTTTCCCATAATAGACGCTGATTTTCTCATTTTCACGAACCTCAACAGTAATCTTGGAATTATCGGGCATTTTTCTTATAATGTCCGAAAAAAGCCGCGACTCGACGATGATTTCACCGTCCATATCGCCGCTCACCGCGATATTCACGCGGATACCGGTCTCCAAATCATAGCCCGTGATAGTCAAGCTGTTGCCTTTGAGCGACAGTAGGACACCGTCCTGCGCGCTGAATGCGGCTTTGGCGGCGCAGGCTTTTGAAGCGTTTATGACGGCTTCTGATAATATGGCTTTGTCAGCTGAGAATTTCATTTTTTTACCAAGCCCTTTCTGCACAAAATGTGCCTTTGAAATTTTTTTATCCACATTAAATGGATTTAATTTCAAAGTTTTAATTTTCCAAAAATATTTTTATTAATTATATTGACAAATATTAAATAAAGTTGTATAATATAAATAGAAATACTGGCTCCCGACACATGACGACTAAACGTAGGCATGTGTTGTGTAGGGGCGGTTGAGTACAAACCTCGCCGCCTCCACCCGGTATTTTTTTATTTTATATCCCATCCGGTTAAAAGCCATGTCTTTTTCTCTCCATACATATCGAGAGATAAAACAGCTTCATAACCCTCATGCACTATATGTACTGTCTTTTTACCTTGCACAAATTTATTTATTTTTCCAATAATAACCGCATCAATAACTTTATTAATTGCATCTTTTCCATGCCTTTTTTCAATATGTATTATTCCTTTTTTACTGTCCCCTAAAATAAAAGTTATATCATTTGTGCCGCCATATTGTTCAAGGTCATTGCGTAAATTTGTAATTGTCGCTTCTTCTGCACCTTCTTTGAATTTTTGAAAAACATTTTCAATCTGTTCCCATTTTTCACTATAAGATAATTCTTTTGTAAAAGTAGTCACAATTATTATTTTACCTCCTATAAATTTAATATAAAAATAATAAATAGTTTATAGTAGTATTAGTAGTAGCAGTTAGAATGTTGAAAGTTTCATAAAACTTGTCCTGTACAAGCCCTAAGACCCATAAATATTTAACATTGAAAATTTCAAAACTTGTTGAAATGTTAAAAATTTCAACCTTTCAACAAACCCAAAAACATTCAACTGTTGAAACTTAAAAATCTGTGGAAAATTTACTGCATTTTAATTACACAATTTTAATTATACACTACCCATGTTTCTGATGATGTCTTCTATGGTGTCGCGGTAGTTGCTGTCTCTTTTTAGGACGGCTTTTACTTTGTTTATTGCGTAGACTATGGTTGAATGGTCGCGGCCGCCGAACTCTTTTCCGATTGCCGAATAGCTCAAACCTGTGATTCTGTGGATTACGTAAATCGCTACTTGGCGGGCGGTGGATATTTGTGCGGAGCGGCTTTGTGAGCGGATTTCATCGTTTGTAACATTGTAGATTCCCGCAACTTCATTGATGATTTTCTCGACCGTAACCGGCACGGGTTGGTGGTCGGATAGGACATCTTTGATTACGTTTTGCGCCATTATAATTGTCGGCGGGAACTCGGTAACGACTTTCAAGGCATTCATCTTTAGTATTGCGCCTTCAAGTTGACGGATATTATTGCGGAGTTTATCCGCCATGTATTCCATGACATTATTCGGGATTTCAAGGCCGAGTAATTCCGCCTTGCGTTTGATAATTGCAAGCCGCGTTTCAAACTCGGGTATTGCAATATCCGCCAAAAGCCCCCACTCAAAGCGGGTTCGCAGGCGGGTCTCAATGTTGATAATTTCTTTAGGTGCGCGGTCGGATGTCAAAATAATCTGCTTATGCTTGCTGTGCAAATCATTGAAAGTGTGGAAAAGCTCTGCTTGGGATTCTTTTTTACTTGCAAAAAACTGCACATCATCAACTAACAAAATATCGGCGGCGCGGTATTTCTTTTTGAAACTGTCGCTCGTGAAATACTTGACCGAATCCACAAACTCGTTGACAAAAGTTTCGGCGTGTACATAGATTATATTCAGCTCGGGGCGGGTTTTCGTAAGCTCGTGACTGACCGCACTCAGCAGGTGTGTCTTGCCCAAACCCGGTTCGCTGTATATGTACAGCGGGTTATAGACCGCATCTCCGCCCTGTGCCGCCGCCTTGCACGCCGAGTATGCCAACTTATTACTTTCACCGACGATAAAAGTATCAAAAGTATGCTGATAGATACTGCCCGCAACGGCTTCCTCAAGTTTGTTTACCATTATTTCATCGTCGGCAAGCTCGGGGATTGGCCCTTCTATTTTGACCTTTTGTTCGGGGGTAATATCATCTTCCGAAAGAAACTCGACCTGCACCGCAAAGCCGAGTGCCTCCATAAATTTATTCTCGAATATGGGGGTATAATTCTCGGCGACAATCTGCCGCCCATAGGGCGACTTGACGTACAGCACGACTTTATTACCGTGCATTTTCAACGGCTGAATAGGCTCAATCCAAAGCCGCATAGCGGTCTCGGTAAGTCCCAAATTTTGTTTAATATCTTCAAATAATTCTGCAAATGAGTTCATATTTTCGATACCATGCCGCCCACAATCGCAAAACATTAAAACAATTTTGCGGCATGGGGACACACCTCTCTATAATTATTTACAAATTACCTTTCTATGCTTTTCTAAACTTACTTTTATAATTCCGATACATCTCCCGACCTTTTTTCTGCCCGAAACTTTTCACCATGCCGATATACAACTCGTGTGAATTTTTCGACGAGGTGAGCAGTGCTTGTGCCTTTTCGTCGTCTTCGGGTTTGACCGCGAACTGCGGCGGTTCGGGTGGCAAGTCGGGCATTTCCGGTAATTCCGATATGTCGGGTAAGCCGGGCGATGGCGGCAAGCCC
>WRMK01000172.1 GCA_009777155.1 Oscillospiraceae bacterium | reverse complement strand
CCGCATAGCTTTTTACCGCAAATTTGTCACATTCACAGTACCCGACACATTCCATTCCCGCTTGCGTAAGACCCGCGGTGAAGCCGCCGATACCTGCGAAAAAGTCAATAAATGTCATCATAATTCCGCCTCCCTACTCCTCTTTTTCTCGCGCGAGCGTTCACGATTTTGAGTTTTCGCCTGCGCCCTATCCTCCTTAATCCGCTCCTTAACAGACTTTTTCCGTTCATTGTCCACCACTTTTGCGGCGAACTCTTTGAAAGCAGATTGCAGAACCTGCATGTCTTTTGCCTTGAAAAAAACATAACATCTCGGCTTACTTTCGCCGCTAACTTCCGCAGATTTCTTTATAGAATAATCAACGCCATAACTCCGAGCAACGCTATCGAAAAGCCCCATTTTGTCTTTATCAATCGGGATATTATCGAGCTTCGCGCCGCTACCGACAAGCTGTTTAATCGTCTGTTTTCCCTTGTAAACTTCCTCGCTTTTTTCAGCGAATCCGTTAATAATCTGCTTCGGAAAAAACGTAGCAACATTGAATACGCCTTTTAGAATCTCTGCCTCGGCTTTAACAATAAACACAAAAAGTTGCTTGCTTTTTAGAGCCGCTTCTTTTGCCGCCTGTTCTGTTTTTGCTTCCAAATCATGTTGTAAATCCATTTATCAACTCCCCCCTTTGCTTAAATTTTTGAAACTACCTCTCAATTTCAGGCAAAATATCACACAACCGAAGAAAATCATAGATAAACCTGCGCCCGCGCTGTGTCCAATAAGTATGAATTGCAGTTTTGCCGTTGCCAAGGTAAATTGTTTTCGAGACCGTGAACCCCATGTTGGAAAAATTTTTCCGCAGAAGCCACGTCCCGCGAATTTTGTACTGAATTTCCGCTTCACGCAAGAGCAAATTAAACTTGGCGGCGGTCATTCCGTAATCTTTTGCGATAATCGAAATGGGAATCGCATCACTACAGCCCATAATAACGTCGCAGTAACGCGCTTTCGGCGCAAGCACCTCAACCTGCCGTTGCAACTTCAACCGCTTGCTACGCTCATCATTCAGCGCATTGAAAAAATCGGCGGCTTCTTCGGGATTTTCCACGAGTTTGTCGAGGACTTCATCGGCAACGTAACCGCCATGTTTTCTTATGCACGGAAGAACGTGAGAGGTAATCCATTTGCGAAACGCCCGCGCGTTAGGCTTGTCGGAGCGGATAATAACACCGTACAATCCCGATTCGTTAATCACAGTCATAGACTGCTTTCCCCCGGGGGTGTCACTCAAAGTTACCCCCTTTTCGTCATCGTCCAATCGCTCGGAAACCTTGCGAGAATTGCTTAACCCTAAAACCCGGCAGACGTCTTTTAATATCCACCACGGCTCGCCTTTGATTTCGACTACTCTGATTTCGCCGAACTCTGTGTTTTTAAACACATGAATTTGATTTTGCATAATTTTTCTCCTTATAATTTTTATTTCACCGCCTTGTGGGGCGGTGTGAACCTAAAATGATTTACAACACAAAACCCCCACTTCAAAAAAGAGGGGGTGGGCTTGTACTATTATATCAGATGTACACGAGGGGGAAAAATAAGACACAAAAAAAGGCTTGATTTTAAAATCAAGCCTTTTTTATCTTTCCGTTCGCCCGCTTGCACATAAAAATGTTGATGATTACTGGGTTTGTCGTTGTATTCTTATGTCAGACCGCCATTGGGCGGCAGTTTTCTATTAATTCTGATAAATTGTAACAAAATCCGACAAACCACATATAATGTACAGTAAAACCAAAACCAAGGAGGAAACATTATGTGCTGTTTATGCAACAAGTGCAACAGATGTCAAAAGTGTAACAAATGCAACAAATGCAATAATCACTGCAAATGCAAGTGCAAACCCGACTGCAACTGCCCCGAATGTCCGCCGTTTGAACCCCCGTGCAGATGCTCCGAACGCGGCGAGTTAATTATGGACGGCGGTTTTGAAAGTTGGATTGACAGAAGCACTCCAACCTATTGGAATCACACCGGCAACGGACTGACAAGCGGTGCGTTTGAAACGACAGACGCGGATAATGTACTCAGCGGAGGTGCTTCGGTAGGAATCAAAAACGCAAGTATATACCAAACGGTAGACATCAGGGGCGATTGTCTTTTTGAATTTTCGTTTTCCGCACGTTCAAATACCCCCATCGCCAAGCTTGTCGCAATCGTAAGCTACATTCATGCTGACGGAACAGAGTGGCAGGCAAACTATGTATTCATAGAAGCCGGAAGTCTTCCGATTTCGCCGCGTGTGTTTAATTTTTACAAGCGAACACTCCACCGTTCGCCGCCGGATGCGGTCCAAGCGAAAATAGAGTTCCGCGCAGAAACTTCGCCGCCGTCGTTGGGGCTGTATATCTTCGTAGACGACGTTTCGTTCAGAGGGATTTGCTAAAAGTTTTTCAAAGTATTTTCAAAGTATTTTCAAAATCGTATACCCAAAAACATAGTCCTTCAAATGCGCGGGTTCTTTTGCAATCCGCGCATTAACTTTGTCGGCAAGGTGCTCGTTCACGAATTGGGTAAGTCGCGACAACGGCAGGTTGTTGACCTTTTTGCAGAGCGGCGACAACGCAATCGCGGTAAACTCGCCAAGTTTCATGACACGAAACGGCCAAATCTTGCAGTCGAACGGCTTATCAGCCCCGAGTTTGCATCCTGTATTGGACAATTCGGGGCAGATGTACAACCCTTTTTCGTTGTAACTAATGTCATACAGCGGCTCACCGCCGCGGTCAACCGGCACTTCCCAAATCTCACTCTCGAAAAACCCGCAACACAATTTGCAGTCGGCGCAGTCGTTTTCGGTTAGAATTTTTTCTAACATTTTTAATACCATGCCGCCCGCACCTGCATAAATTTCAACGAAAATTGCGGCATGGGGCATGCCCTTCCTAATATTTTCAGTCAAATGTCCAACAAAACCCCGCCGAATTTCCCAACAAAATCCCCGCCCAAATCCACCTCAAACTTCTCGCCGCTCTGCATGTTTTTGATTACCGCCTTACCGCCCTCGACCTCGTTACTGCCGAGAACCATGCTGAACCGTGCGCCCAATTTATCGGCGTACTTCATCTGGGCGTTCAGGCCCCGACCGGCGAGGTCGATTTCCGCCCAAAAGCCCGATTCGCGCAGGTTCTTGACTAATTTCGCGCCGAGCAATTCGGCGGGCGTGTCGAGCGGCGCGATATAAATATCGCAGGTTTTTGCAGGCTCAAACGCCGCGTCTTGGCTCTGCATTACCAAAATCAGCCGCTCCAAACCCATGCCGAAGCCCAACCCCGAAACGGGATTCCCGCCCAACTCCTCAATCAAACCGTCGTAACGCCCGCCCGCGCAAATCGTATCCTGCGCGCCGAGACTATCCGACTTGAACTCGAAGACAGTGTTGGTGTAATAGTCCAAACCCCGCACCAAGCGCGGGTTTTCGGTATAGGCAATCCCGAGGGCGGACAGCGCAGACTTCACCGCGCTGAAGTGCCCCCCGCAACTCTCGCAGACATGCCGCGTGATTACAGGCGCAGAGTGGCTGATTTCGCGGCAATGCGGGTTTTTGCAGTCCAAAAGGCGCAGGGGATTGCGTTCGAGGCGGTCTTTGCAGAGGTTGCACAGGTCTTTATCGGCGTAAAAGCCGATTAACTCCCGCTTGTACTCACCGCGGCAATCCGGACAACCGATGCTGTTAATTTCAAGCCGAACTCCCCTCAGCCCCAACCGTGCAAAAACGTCAGCGGCAAGGCTGATGACCTCCGCGTCCGCCAACGGCTTTTTCGCACCGTAAAACTCCACGCCGAACTGCTTATGCTCACGCAGGCGGCCGCTTTGCGGGGCCTCGTACCGAAAACAGCTCGTGAAATAGAACAATTTCAACGGCAACGCCAACCCTAAAAGTCCGTGTTCGAGGGCGGCGCGCGCCGCTCCCGCCGTGCCTTCGGGCTTGAGGGTAATGCTCCGCTCGCCCTTGTCGATAAAGGTGTACATCTCTTTTTGCACAACATCTGTAGTACCGCCCATACCGCGCTCAAACAGCTCGGTATGCTCGAAAGTCGGCGTGCGGATTTCCTTACAGCCGTAAGTCTCCGCGACTGCCTTGGTGATTTTCTCGACGGTGTGCCACTTGTATATCTCGGCGGGGAGTTTGTCTTTGGTGCCTTTGGGGGCTTGGGTGATTAAGGGCATGAGGGTAGTCTCCTTTTGAATTTAATGCAGAAATGGTTTTGGGTGTAAGGGGCAGTCGGGGCAGAGGGGGGGAGTAGGGGTACGGCGGGGGCAAAAAAACGCCCGGCCGCCACCCAAACCC
>WRMK01000171.1 GCA_009777155.1 Oscillospiraceae bacterium | reverse complement strand
AAATATGTGCGGAAAGCCGCCGCGCGTTAGTTGCCGAAGATGTCTTTTAGTCTTCATCGGGGTCTGCCGAATACGCTACGCCGCTTGCATCGGGGCGGTATTCTTCGACGGGGGCTTCGGGGGCTTCAACGTAGGCTCCGACGGCTTGTGCCGGCGGCTCCGGCTCGCCCATTGCGCCGCCTTTTGTCGCTATAATTGCATCGGCGATTGCGCCCGCGATTAGCTTTACGGCTCTGATTGCATCGTCGTTGCCGGGGATTACATAGTCGATTTCGTCGGGGTCACAGTTGGTGTCAACTATGGCTACCACAGGGATTCCCAGCTTTTTTGCCTCGGCGACTGCGATTTTTTCCTTGCGCGGGTCCACTATGAACAGTGCGCCCGGCAAATCGTTCATTTTCCTGATGCCGCCTAAGAATTTTTCGAGCCGCTCGATTTCGAGGTTGAGCTTGATGACTTCCTTTTTCGGGAGCAGATCAAAAGTGCCGTCGCCCTGCATTTCAAGCAGTTGTTCGAGCCTTCTGATGCGCCTTTGAATGGTCTTGAAATTGGTCATCATGCCGCCGAGCCATCTCGCGTTGACGAAGTGTGCGCCCGCACGTTCGGCTTCTTCGCGAATCGAGTCTACAGCTTGCTTTTTCGTCCCTACGAACAAGATTTCGCCGCCGTCTGCGGCTACGCTGTGGATAAAATTGTAGGCTTCATCGAGCTTTTTGACGGTTTTTTGCAGGTCGATGATGTATATCCCGTTCCTCTCGGTGAAGATATACGGCGCCATTTTGGGGTTCCAGCGCCTCGTTTGATGCCCGAAATGGACACCCGCTTCGAGAAGCTGTTTCATTGATACTACTGCCATGTGTAAATTTTCTCCTTTGTTTTAGTTTAATCCTGTACCATGCTAACGTAATGAATTACGCACCTAAACACGCACGGCATGCGAATTTGGCGACTGCTGACGAGGAAACGCACAACAGTCACCGTAACATTATATCATAAATTTTCCTGCTTGTCAATCTAATTTAGAAAACTTTTTATAAAACCGAGCTTTTTTCCTCTCAGCGGTATGTCGCAGGTGACTAAAATCGTGTCCTCGCCTATGATTTCGATGTCACACCATGGGATTATGAAATCGTCTTCCCTGCCCAACAGCCCGAAGCACCGCGGCCGCCCGTAGACAATCAGCTTGATAATTTTCGCCGTGCAACGCTCAAACTCGACGTCGTCGGGATAGCCGATTTTACAGCCTGTTCTGATGTTTATGACTTCCTTGCAACGCAAATCCTCAAAACGGCATACCATAAATTCACCATTGTCCTTCCTTCACAAGTGGGAATTGTGAAGTCTCGTTTGCCCCGATTATGTAGATGTATTATCAGGTCTCACTCACCTCATTAATATAGTATGAGCGTGTTTGAAAATATAGTCTATTTTTATATCAACTTGTCAATTTCCCGTACTGTCTCATCACTCAGCGCAATCCCCGCCTTCTCCATCACCGCACGGATATGTTTGCGGATTGTCGCCCTGAAAGTGCGTTTATTGCAGAGTTTATTCTCATTAATCATGCCGTTTCGGCGCATGAACATTATGTATTTCATCAACTCGTCGATGTCGTCGGTTTGTGCGACGATGTCGTAAATTTTCAGCAGTTTTTCCCGCGAGTAACCCTGCGGCAAGCGCAAAAAATAGTTGATGAAACTGCTCTCGGAGACCGGTTTTTTATTCGGCGATAATTTTATTTGACCGAGAGAATTAACCGCGAATTTTGAATTTAACAAGTAGACATTCAGAAATTGTGCCATGGTCGAAAAGCCAAGTGCGAGGTAATTATAGGAGATTTTTCGGTCGTTCAACAGGCCCACAAAGTTCCCCAAAGGCAGCCCGGTGCTAATCATACAGCGGTTCAGAAAAAGGTCCTGCTCGATTGCGTTCAGAAAGCTGTTCAGTGCGGCGAAAAAATCCATCTTTGAATAATCAGCGGTGATTCGGTGGTTGATTGCCTTGATAATAAACTTGTGCGAAAGTGCTTGCTCGGTGACGTCAATCCAGTCGTCACACAGGTTTAGCAGGGCGTTGCCGGTGGAAACATAGCGCGAAATCACCAGCAGATTTTTCCGCAGCCGCTTGACTTGCTCACACAAAAACCCGAAATCGCTGTCCCCGCTTGCGATTGCGACGGTTGAAATGCTCCTTTTTGTCGTAATTGTCGCGGTGACGTCCACCGCCATTTTGAAGTCAACTAAATTCTTCCGTTTCTGCCCGACGTCAAGCAACGGCTCGACTTCAACAAGCTCAATCTTGGTGTCTTTCAGCGCGGTTTTTATGTTGGCAAGCGAGGCGTTCGACTTGCTTATGTAGGCCTTTTGCAGGATAATTTCGCCGACAATTTCGCTTGCTTCAATCTTTTTTTGCAAGGCACCAAGATTTTTGGCGAACACGCCGTTTTTATTAATCAAGCATAAGTTTTCGAGGTCGTAGAATACGGCAGTTTTCATTATTTAATACCATGCTTTCGTTAATTTGTCGAATTTTGGTACTTCCATTGTACCAATTAAAAACACAAATGTCAATAGCGGTGTAAATATTTTTTTGTAACTTGACAAGGCCGTTTTTTTGTAGTACAATTAAAGAAAACAAGTAAAAGGGTTTGAAACTATATGATTACTTCAACTTTTCTGCTCCCTCACCCGCCGATTATTCTGCCGCAAATCGGCAAAGGGCGGGAGCGCGAAATCGCCGCAACTATCACCTCTTGTCAAGAAGTCGCGAAAAAAATTGCGGGCTTGAAGCCCGACACAATCGTCGTGGCCTCGCCGCACAGCACTTGTTACAGCGACTATTTTCACATCTCGCCGGGGGATTCCGCGAGTGGAAATTTGGCGCGTTTCGGCGCGCCGGAAGTCGGTTTTTCCGCCGAGTATGACGTTGAATTGGCGGCTGAAATTAGCAAAAACGCCGCCGATTTTGCGGGGTGTCAAGGTGAGCAATCGCCGCAATTGGACCACGGGGTTTTGGTTCCGCTTGCGTTCGTGAGTGAGTTACTTGATGGCTTTAAGTTAGTGAGAATCGGCGTTTCGGGGCTGTCGCTCGAAACTCATCACGACTTCGGTAAGACAATTGCGGCTTCTGCAAAATTGCTCAGTAGGCGAATAGTTTTCATCGCGAGTGGCGATTTGTCGCACGTTTTGCCCGAAGAACAAGGCGTGAAATTAGACACTAAAATTGTCAAGTTGCTGAAAAGCGGGAACTTGACACAACTGCTTCAAATCCCGCCTGAGGTCATTGAAAACGGCGCGGAGTGCGGGTTGCGCCCGCTTTGTATAATGGCGGGAGTTTTGCACGGATTAGACTTTTCGGCGAGATTGCTGTCATACGAAGGACCTTTCGGCGTGGGTTATGCGGTCGCGGAATTTAATGTATAGCAGTTTTGAGGACTTCACGTCCTCAAAAACGCAATTTGAAAAACGAGGAGAAATCACATGAACGAGTATGTAAAGTTAGCGAAATATTCACTTGAATATTTCGTTAGGAACGGTAAATTTGCGGAGTTACCGGGGGACGTTTCGGCGGAGATTCTGGGGCGAAAAGCGGGGGTTTTTGTCTGCATAAAAATGCAGGGAAATCTTCGCGGTTGCATCGGAACTATCGCGCCTACGACTGAGAATATTGCGCGTGAAATTATGCAGAACGCGGTCAGCGCGGCCTGTCAAGACCCGCGTTTTCCGCCTGTTACGATTTTTGAATTGCCGGAGTTGGTTTACACGGTCGATGTTCTTTCTCCGCCCGAAAAAATCAGCGATATTTCGCAACTTGACACTAAGCGTTACGGCGTGATTGTGACTTCAAGTAACGGCAAAAAACGCGGGCTGCTCCTGCCGAATTTGGACGGTATTGACACACCGCAAGACCAAGTTGACATCGCCTCGAATAAGGCGGGTATTCGTGAGGGCGAAAACGTAGAGTTGGAGCGGTTTGAGGTGGTTCGTTATGAGCAGTGAGACTTGTAGAATCTGTCCGCATAATTGCAAACTTGGAATAAGTTTTTGCGGCGGCCGTGATGCTTACGGAAAAATTTCCGCAATCGCTCTCGACCCTATTGAGAAGAAGCCTTTGCGGCGATTTCACCCGGGGAAATTAATACTTTCTGTTGGTAGTTTCGGGTGCAATTTTCGGTGTGGATTCTGTCAAAATCATCACATTTCAAGTTCCGATTTGTCAAGTTGCCGCGATAAAACTTACACTTATATTTCCCCCGACGAATTGGCGGAAAAGGCCGCAAAGCTCGTCCCTGACGGCAATATCGGCGTTGCGTTTACCTACAATGAACCGCTGATTAACTTTGAATATGTGTTAGATTCT
>WRMK01000170.1 GCA_009777155.1 Oscillospiraceae bacterium | reverse complement strand
TTCCGCACATATTTTCCGCCATACTGCGTTAAAAATTTCCGCAATGCACAAAGCATTACGAAAATTTTTGCCTTGTATGACGAAAAATCTGCACGCAAATCCACTCGCGGTCAGTCACCGAAGAAGTCTCCAACTAAAACCAACAATAATCAACTTATTTATGGAGGAATAAAATGGCTATTACAGCGCAAGACGTAAAACAACTAAAAGAAATGACAAACTGCGGTATGATGGACTGCAAACGCGCACTCGAAGAAACCGGCGGCGACATGGACGCGGCTGTTAAGTATTTACGCGAGAAAGGCCTCGCAAAAGCTACTAAAAAAGCAGGCAGAATCGCCGCTGAGGGCTTGGTGTTCACAAAAATCGACAGTATGAAAAAAATCGGTGTCGTGGTTGAAATCAACAGCGAGACCGACTTCGCGGCGAAGTCGGACCGGTTCGTGGAATTTGTCGAGCAAGTGGCGGACACTATTCTTGCGAACGACGTCGCCGATGTCGAGGCCCTGAAAGAGATTATCGCATTTGGCGCGACTGAAAAAATCGAGGAAGTCCGCATTGAAAAAGTCGCCACAATCGGCGAGAATATTCAAATCAGACGTTTCGCAAAGCTCGATGGCGACTTGTTTTCGTACGTTCATGACGGCGGCGGCAGCATCATAGGCACGCTCCTGAAAGTCGAAGCCGATGACGCGGCCGACCCCGCGATTGCCGAAGCCGCAAAGAACCTGCTCCTGCAAATCACCGCAAGCGCACCGCAATTCGTCAGCAGGGACGACGTTCCGCAGTCGGTGATTGACACCGAAAAAGCCACTCAAATGGGCATTGTACAGAACGAAAACGAAGCCAAGCCCAAGCCCCAAAACGTACTTGAAAAAATCGTCGAGGGCAGACTTCGCAAGTTCCTCGAGGAAATCTGCCTGCTCGACCAACCGTACGTCAAAAACCCCGACATGACGGTTGAAAAGTATATCGAATCGGTCGGCAAAGGCATGAAAGTCGCAAGTTTCGTCAGATACGAAAAAGGCGAGGGAATCGAGAAGAAAGCCGACAATTTCGCCGAAGAAGTCGCTTCAATGGTGAGCAATTAGCATAAGTTAAATAATTAACAAGCGCAATCGGATTCAACCGACTGCGCTTGATTATTTATCCGATACTTGTTAATTATTTATCTATCTTTTTTACACAAAAATGCTTGACTTATTTGCAAAATTATAGTACAATAATTACAATACGCTCAATACGCCAAAAAGGGGTGATTCTCATTTCCGCAAAAAACTTTTACTTACCGCACAGGAAAGAAGCGGCCGATTCCCGCACCAAGAAATTAGAAACTCCCCGAACCGTTGTAATCTGCATGGGGCAGGGAATGGGTGCGCCGTGTGAGACCAAGGTCAAAATCGGCGAAAGGGTCAAGACCGGTCAGCTAATCGGCGACAGTGAGGCCTTTGTAAGCGCGCCGATTTACTCGAGCGCGACCGGGATTGTAACCGAAAAACGGCAACTCCGCGAAATCAACGGCACGCTGAACAAAGCCGTGGTAATCGAGACGGAAATTAACCACGAATACTGCCCCGAAATCGCACCCCCGAAAATCGCCGACCGCGCAGATTTTTTGAAGGCAGTCAGGAAAAGCGGGCTTGTAGGCTTAGGCGGTGCGGGGTTCCCGTCACACGTGAAATTAGGCTTCGACCGCGAGAAATTCAACATCGACACCTTGATAATCAACGCCGCCGAATGTGAACCCTACGTCACGACCGACCACTGCGAAATCATGGAAAACCCCGCCGATATTATCAAAGGCACAAAGCTGATTATGCAGTACTGCTCAATCCCGAACGCGTTCATAGCCATCGAAAAAAGCAACCCGATTGCAATAAAACTAATGCGGGAACACTCGGCAAATGACACAAATATCAACGTCAGCATACTAAAAACCAACTATCCCCAAGGTGCGGAAAAGGTACTAATAAAAAGCGTAACCGGACGAGTTGTCAAGGAGGGTCAACTGCCGCTTTCGGCGGGTTGCCTAATTGTAAATATATCGAGCGCGGCGTTCATTGCGCGGTACGTGCAGACAGGAATCCCGCTGATTTCCCGCCGTGTCACAATCGACGGAAACATAGTAAACAAGCCCGCAAATTTAATGACACCGGTGGGCATGACCCTCGGCGACCTAATAAAAAAAGTAGACTTACGCAAACAGCCCGACAGAATAGTTTTCGGCGGGCCGATGATGGGGCGCAGTGTCTACGATTTTGACACACCCGTGCTGAAAACAACAGGCGCAGTGCTGTTTTTCAAGGATTTACCGTACAATAAGCAGACTGTTTGTATACGTTGCGGGAAATGTTTCCGCGCCTGTTTCATGAGGCTGCTCCCAACCGAAATCGAGCGCGCACACGCCACAAAAGACTTAAAATTATTGCAAAAACTGAAAGTCACAAGCTGTATGGAGTGCGGCTCCTGCTCGTATATCTGCCCGTCAAAGCGCAACCTCACCGAGACTAACAGATTGGCGAAAGAATTACTTAAAGGAGTTGACAAAAATTGATGAATAAACTCTTTTACGGTGATAACATCGAAGTAATGCGTAAGCACATACCCGACAATTCGATAGACCTCTGCTATATCGACCCGCCTTTCAACTCAAAGCGCGACTACAACCAAATCTACAACAACATCGGCACCGAAGACAAGGCGCAGGCGATGGCGTTCGTGGATACTTGGGAGTGGAACATTTTGGCAGAAAAAGAATACGAAGAAATCTGCCTAAACCAAAACGGCGTGTTCACCCTGCAAACCTCCGACTTAATCATCGGCTTAGGGAAAATCCTCGGGCGCGGCAGTCTGTTGTCGTACCTTGTTTCAATGACACTCCGCATAAACGAAATCCACCGCGTCCTAAAACCCACCGGAAGTTTCTACCTACACTGCGACCCCACAGTCGGGCATTACTTGAAGATTGTGCTTGACGCGGTGTTTTGCGGGGCGGGTGGGGATTTCAGGAATGAGATTGCGTGGTGTTACCGTTCCCGTCCGCAATCCCGAAAACATTTCGGCAGAAAACACGACGTCATTTTCTTTTACACCAAAAGCGACAAGTACACTTTCAACTGGCAAGACACTGTCCGCCCCTTATCGGATGCAACTATAAAAAAATACAAACTGCGCGACGAGGACGGCAGACTTTACAGACTTCAAGGGCGGGGCATAACAGGCAGCCCGATTCGTTCCGCAAAAGACGTCGAACAAAAGTGGGAAATTACCAATCCGGAATTGGTTATACGCGATTATCTTGACGAGAAAATCGGCGTTGTTTCGGAAGATTGGTGGCAAATTGATATAATAAATCAATCCGCCAAAGAACGCCTCGGCTACCCCACCCAAAAACCCGAAGCCCTCTTAGAACGCATCATAAAAGCCTCCAGCAACGAGGGCGACACCGTGCTTGACGCCTTTTGCGGTTGCGGAACTACAGTCGCAGTCGCAGAGCGGCTTGGCAGAAACTGGATAGGCATTGACATAACCTATCAAAGTATTTCCCTGATACTAAAACGCCTTTCGGAAACTTACGGCGAGGAAATTAAAAGTAAAATCACAACCGACGGCATACCATCAGACATGGAAAGCGCCCGCGCCTTGGCAAACAAGCAAGACGACCGCCTCCGCAAGGAATTTGAAAAGTGGGCAATCATTACCTATTCAAACAATAAAGCCATGCTCAACGACAAGAAGGGGAAAGACCGGGGAATTGACGGTTATTTGAGGATTCTCCAAAGCAAAGACCAAAGCAGGGACATTTTATTCTCGGTGAAATCGGGCAAGGTCGGCACGGCAATGCTCCGCGACCTGCGCGGTGTCGTTGAACGCGAAGGTGCCGCCGCGGCAATTTTCATTACATTATACCCCCCAACTAAAGATATGCTCAAGGAAGCCGCATCAGCGGGGACCTACGTCAACGAGTTTATGCAGTCCATTGAGAAGATTAAAATTGTAACCGTTAAGGCAATTTTGGACGGCGAAAGGCTTAACGTCCCCCTCGCCGTAAACCCGCTCAAGAAAGCGGAAAAATCAAGCACAGGAAACCATGAGCAATTAGGTATAGAGTATAGGGAGAACTAACTATATGCAAAACACAACCCTAACCCCACAAAACGACACCGTATTTGCCCTTGACATCGGAACCCGCACCGTTGTGGGTATCGTTGGCAGTCAAGCCGACGAGCCTTCCGGTGACGGCGGGTTTAATATGCTCGACTATGTTGTCGAGGCGCACCCCAAACGCGCCATGATTGACGGGCAAATCGAGGATATACGCCAGGTCGCTCGGGTGGTGTCAAAGGTGAAAGACCAGCTTCAACAGCGCACCGGGAT
>WRMK01000169.1 GCA_009777155.1 Oscillospiraceae bacterium | reverse complement strand
GGGGCCGGCCCTGCGCCCCCCTACATACAGCGCATTTATTAAGTACACCGACATATTGGAGGGGGGGGCATTGCCCGCCCGTCTCCGAAACACGGCGCGGTGTTATGTAGGGAACGGTTCGTAACCGTTCCGTCTATAAAACCGTGCAGACGGACGACCGAGGGCGGTCGTCCCTACGTGAAAAATTCTCAATAACAGCGGGTTAATAAACCCCCGCAAAACCTTACGGACGCGCACTGCGCGCCCCTACATACAGCGCACTTATTAAGTACATCGACATATTGTAGGGGCGGGCATTGCCCGCCCGCTATTTTTTTGCATTTTTCTCAAAAAAAGGTTGAAAAATTATTAGAAAACTGTTATAATGATTATGTGCGTGTAAAAATTTCAGGCTGCAAAAGGGCGCAAACGAGTGAAAAAATTCGCGGAAGGCGTGTCCCATGCCGCAAAAGATTGTTAAAAATCAGCTATGTTGGGGCGGCATGGAGGGGAAAATTCGCGGAAGGCGTGTCCCATGCCGCAAAAGATTGTTAAAATTTAGCTATGTTGGGGCGGCATGGAGGGGAAATGGAAATAAAGATTCAAAAAATATTAGGATATGTGCGGAAAGCCTGTCAGGAGTTCGATTTGATTGACGACGGCGACAAAATCGCGGTCGGCGTTTCGGGCGGGAAAGATAGCCTCGTAATGCTGGCGGCGTTAGCGAAAATGCGGGTTTTCTTCGAGAAAACCTACCAATTGCACGCCATCAGCCTCGACCCGCGCTTCGGCAACCGCGACGGCGACTTCTCCCCCGTCGAAAGGCTCTGTGACGAGTTGCAAGTGCCGTTCACACTAATAAAAACCAACATTTACGAAATAATTTTTCAGATACGCCGCGAGAAAAACCCCTGCGCCCTCTGCGCGAAGATGCGCCGCGGAGCCTTGCACGACGCCGCAAAGGAGCAGGGTTGTAACAAAATCGCCCTCGGACACAGCAACGACGACGTCATCGAGACCTTCATGATGAACCTTTTCCGTGAGGGGCGGGTAGGCTGTTTTTCGCCTAAAAGCTACCTTTCGAGGAAGGATTTGACTATGATACGGCCGTTGGTTTTCGCCCCGGAAAGCAAGGTAATCGGCTGTTGTGTGCAGAATAAATTCGAGGTTATAAAGTCGCTCTGCCCTGTTGACAAAGCCACCGAAAGGCAGCGGGTGAAAGAGTTTTTGGAGCAGAAAGAACAAGAAGACAACGGGTTCAAGCAAAGGATTTTCGGGGCGTTACGAAGAAGCGGAATTGACGGGTGGGGTGAGAAGATTGACAAATATTAACATAAACCTGCCGAGCCAAGTCACCGAACTGCTCAACAGGCTCAACGCCTACTCTTACAAGGCGTACATCGCCGGGCGGTGCGTGCGGGAGCTGTTGAGCGGGCAGGGCGGCAACGAAAATTCGGTGGACTACGATATTATCACAAACGCCGATATAGACAGGGTTCACGCGATATTTGAGATATACAGCCTCAACATCGACAACATCGAGAACGGCGAGGTCATTGTCAACGTGGCCGGCGTGCCTGTGTTAATCGCGCCCTACAAAAAAGCCATAAAGCCCGACGGCAAGCCGATTTACACCGATGTTTTGGAGGAGGATTTAAGGCGGCGGGACTTTTCGTTCAACGCAATCGCCTACAACCCGCGCGAGGGCTTCGTAGACCCGTTCGGCGGCATAACCGCGTTAAGCGGCGAGCTCGGCGTGGTCGAGGTAATCGCGGACAATTCCGGAGACAGTGAAGACCCCGATGCCGAGCCGATTACCGCGTTCGAGCGCAATCCCGTGTCGATTTTGCAGGCACTCGGGTATTACTCGTCGGGCGAGTACCTCATTTCTGAACGTACCAAAAATCTCATGAACCGCCACAAGGAATGTCTGAGTGAAATCTCGCAAACCGACCTGCGAACCGAGCTGAGTTGGGTACTGCGCGGGAAAAAAGTCAGCGCGGTTTTGGAGGAATACAGCGAAGTTATCACGGTCTTGTTCCCCGAATTTGAAACGCTCAAAGGCTTTGACTTGAAACGCCCCGAACACAGCTTTGACGCACTTACGCACACTTTCAAAAGCGTGGGCTATGCCTCGCCGATACTGCTGTTGCGGTATGCGTTGCTGTTTCACGCGCTCGGTATCCCCGACTGCTTCTCCGAGGACGAGGACGGCAAGGGCAATTTCCACGGCCACGCCGAGCGTTCGTGGCTCTACGCCCGCAAGATCATGCGACGGTGGAGCTTTTCGGACGACCAAATCAGAGAAGTCGGCTTTTTAATCAAGAACCAAGGTATCGAAGTCGCCTCCGACAAGCGTTCGCTGAAACTCAAACTGCGCGAAATGCCCCCCGAACGCCTGAAAATGCTCTTGCAGTTCAAGTACGCCGACCTGCGGGCAAAGTCGCCCGAGTTTGAGGGCGCGGCGATGATTTGCAAGCGACAGGTGGACACGCTGAACGAGATTGTCACTGCAAAAGAGTGCTACACGGTGCAACAGCTTGCGGTAAATCGTTACGATTTAATGCAGAAAGGTATGGTCAAATCCGACGAACAGGCGCGGGTAATCTTGGAAAAACTTTTGGACATGGTGACCGACGCGCCCGCCTTCAATACGCGCATGCGGCTGATGAATGCCGCCGAGAAACTACTAAATAACACACGAGGATAATGAAATGTACTGTTGCTGCTTGTGCTTAAACGGGGTCTTGATTCGGCACGCCGATGAAATTAAGAATAATTTTGACCCTGCCAACCTGCGCGGTTATTATTTGGGCGGCAGTCTTATCCCGTGGCTGAAAGCCAATGGCGGTGCGGGTTACGCGGCAAAGCTTGAGGGGGAGTATTGCGGTGGGGTGAATAGAAGATTGAGGGAGGTTTTCGGGGTTACAGAGATACTTGAGGAAGTCGCAATCGCCGTAAACACCGCGCAAATCCCCGCAATCCACAGCAGAAGTGGCTCTTTCACGACTTCATACAGCGGGTCTTTCACAAGTTCAGGTTCGGGTTCGGGTTCAAGGTCGGGTTCGGGGTCAAGTTCAGGGCAGTTAGGGTACGGGTTGGATTTAATATGAGAGCAATACATGTAACTTCATTCGCGCCTTTAATAGCGCGGGGAGCAGAACGCCAAAGGGCAGGCTGCGCCTGCCCTGCGGAGCAAATTCAGTATGAATTTGCGGAGTTGAAAAACCCACTCGACAAGTTCGAGCTCTACAACACAGTCCTATCGGCGTTGACATGGCGCAAATACAACGGCGAGATTGACCTAATCTGCGACACCGCCGCCTTAGAATACTTCACCCGCACAGGCATCACCGAAGTCTACAGCGCAATCCGCCCGACAATTCCCGCCGACTTAGAGGGCATAAACCCGGCAATGTTCTGGGCGGCGGCGAAACTGCTCGCACTGCGCGATACACCCGCGCCCGTTGTCATACTCGACACCGACTTCATAGTATGGAAGAAGTTGAAATTCAACAACGCCGTAATCGCCGCCCACCGCGAAGACTTATACCCCGACGTGTATCCGCCGCCCGATTATTTCCGCATGAACCCGGGCTACAGCTTCAATCCCGCCTTTAATTACGCGGCTTTGCCATTGAACACAGCGTTTTTGTACCTGCCCGACGAGACTTTCAAGCAATATTATACAAACATGGCAATCGAATTCATGAAATCGGCGCAAGATATTGATGATTGCTTGTGTTACATGGTCTACGCCGAACAGCGCATGCTGGCGATGTGCGCCGATTATTTGAAGGTGCAAGTGCGGACTTTGCTTGACAAGGACAGGGTTTTCGAGCCGCAAAAAGTCTGCACACACCTTTGGGGGGAGAAACAGAGAATGCGCGACGACCCGCAAAGTGCGGAGCGTTTCAACCGCAGATGTGCAAGCCGCATCGAGAAAGAATTTAGTGAATATGTCTACTTAGTAGAAACAATTGAGAGGATTAACCAATGACAACAGACAAAAACCAACCTAATACTACGCAAGTTACCGAGGAAGCTTTGGACAATATTTTCGAGGAAATTAAGGTTAAATTCGAGCGGAAACAGCGATTTCAGTGGAAAGCGAAGCCGAAATTTCTCGTGGAAGTCGGTAGGGCCGTGCGGTTTGCGGGCGGGAACGACTTGGACGTAATCATAAACGGCATGAATCAAGGCAAGCTAAAGGCGGGGAAGTCGGTCGTAATCACCGTTGAAGACCCCGAGGTCGAGGTGCTGATAAAGGCGTTAGGCTCGAACCCGCTCAAAGGCAAGTTCAGGGTCGAGAAAAAGGCCTACATCGAGGTCGGGGTCTGGAAAAACAACATAATTTTTATGGGGACAAAGGGCGCAGAGCCTGCTTAATGGCAGTCGGGGCAGAGGGGGGTAGTAGGGGTCTATGTC
>WRMK01000168.1 GCA_009777155.1 Oscillospiraceae bacterium | reverse complement strand
GGATTTATGGCTTGACAAAGTCTTTTATTTGTGGTATCATGGTATAAGGAAAAGTATATGGAAAACTTTGGGGCGTCGCCAAGCGGTAAGGCAACGGACTCTGACTCCGTCATTCGAGGGTTCAAATCCTTCCGCCCCAAGCGGCATGTTGCCGCCGCCAATACCGCCAGCCCCCAACCAACCGAGCATCCAAAACTCGTTTGGCTGACGGGGGCAAAAGTGGTTAGTAAATCCATCCACCAGTTCAAATAAATCCCCACAACCAAGAGCCTATCCAACAATAGGGCGTGTACAGATTGTCGAGCGAATTTTTCGTCAGACAAGGCAAATTTTTTCGTAATGCTTTGTGCATTGCGAAAAAATTTAACGCAGTATGGCGGAAAATGCGCCGACAAGATGTGCGCGGACTATTGTTGGATATGCTCCAAGAAAAGGAGCGTAAACACTATGGAAATCAGCGACATCCTCATGCTACTCACCCCAATCGGTGCAGTCCTCGCACTCGGCTTTGCCGTCTACAACGGCATGAAAGTAATGAAGTACCCGGAAGGGAGCGCGCAGGTTCAGTCAATCTCCGAAAAAATACGCAAAGGCGCGAACGCGTTTTTGCGGCGGCAGTACACCGTCGTAGCGGTCTTTTTCGCCCTAATGCTGGTGGTACTGTGCGTTATGGCGGGGTTCGGATTTCTGACCTGGTTCGTGCCGTTCGCGTTCGTCACGGGCGGGTTTTTTTCGGGGCTTTCGGGTTTTGTCGGCATGAAACTTGCCACCTATGCAAACTCGCGCACCGCCACCGCCTCCAAAGAAAGCCTTAACAAAGGGCTTCGCGTTGCCTTTTCGGCGGGCTCGGTCATGGGGTTCACCGTGGTTGGCTTAGGTTTGTTCGACCTTGCAATCTGGTACTACCTTCTCCACTACGTCTTCGGGCGCGGTATCGCCGAGACCACCGCCGCAATGCTGACTTTCGGCATGGGCGCGTCCTGCATGGCGTTGTTTGCGCGTGTGGGCGGCGGGATTTTCACCAAGGCCGCCGACGTCGGCGCGGACTTAGTCGGTAAGGTCGAGGCGGGTATACCCGAAGACGACCCGCGCAACCCCGCTGTAATCGCGGACAACGTAGGCGATAACGTCGGCGATGTAGCGGGCATGGGCGCGGATTTATACGAGTCTTACGTAGGCGCAATCGTCGCGTCCTGCGCGCTCGGTGTCGCCGCCTTCCCGCAATTCAACGCAACACAAGGCAGCCCCGCAGTTACCATTCCAATGGCAATGGCGGGAATCGGCGTTATTATCACCATAATCGGCTCGTTCCTGATTCGTACCAAAGAAAACGCCACTCAGAAGGCACTTTTGGCGGCACTTAGGCGCGGCACTAATTTCTCGGCGTTCGCAATCGCAATACTTGCGTTCCCGCTCGTCAAGGTCATGCTCCCGGACAACATTGGGGTATACGGCGCGGTGCTTTCGGGGTTGTTCGCGGGTGTGGGGATTGCGTTTTTCACCGAGTATTACACATCAGATAACTATAAACCGACACGAGACTTGGCCGAGTCCACGAAAACAGGCTCTGCAACTCTCATAATCGGCGGCTTGTCGCTCGGCATGCTATCCACTGCAATCCCGCTACTAATAGTCTGCGCCTCAATTTTAGTGTCATATTTCGTGGCGGGCGGCGCGGGCAATCCCGCTCTCGGGCTGTACGGAATCGGCATTTCAGCGGTCGGTATGCTCTCGACGCTCGGGCTTACACTGGCGAACGATTCATACGGGCCGGTCGCCGACAACGCGGGCGGTATCGCCGAAATGGCAGGCCTTGAACCCGAAGTACGCAAGCGGACAGACGCGCTTGACTCGCTCGGTAATACCACCGCCGCCGTCGGCAAAGGCTTCTGCATAGGCGCAGGCGCGCTGACCGCCCTCGCGCTAATCGCCGCCTACATAGACAGAGTGGCAGTACTCACAGTCACCGCCCTCGAAAACGCCATCACGAAAGTTACAAATATGGACGTAGCGACACTGCGCGAAAACCTCAACCTCGCGAGCCTTACCGTAAACGAGCAAGTCGCCGCATTGCGCGAACATGCAGAAATCGTCGGCGCGGAAATATCGCGTGCCGCAACCTTCAACTTCAACCTTGCGATAGACACACCCACGGTTTTGGTTGGGCTGTTCATCGGCGGCATGTTGCCGTTCGTGTTCACTGCGCTGACAATGAAATCGGTGGGGCGTGCGGCACAGAAAATCGTCGTAGAAGTTCGCCGCCAATTCCGCGAAATTAAAGGCCTCATGGAAGGCACAGCCGAAGCTGACTATGCAACCTGCGTTGACCTCTGCACACGCTCTGCCCTCCGCGAAATGGTACTCCCGACAATCCTCGCAATAGCCTCACCCATTGCAACCGGACTTATATTAGGCCCGAACGGCGTCGTCGGCTTGCTAATCGGCTGTACGGTGAGCGGCTTCATGATGGCGATTATGACCGCCAATTCGGGCGGCGCGTGGGACAATGCAAAGAAGTACATCGAGGCCGGGCATCACGGCGGCAAAGGCTCCGACGCCCACAAAGCCGCAGTAGTAGGCGACACCGTAGGCGACCCGCTGAAAGACACCTGCGGCCCGTCTATTGACATCCTGCTCAAACTAAGCTCGATGGTGTCGATTGTATTCGCGGCGTTGGTTTTGAGTTTTCACTTTTTGCAGTAAGGAATCGTTCCTAAAGATATTTCTACCCATAAATAATGCAGAATACAGAAATAGTTTCACTTATTTCTGCATTCTGCATTATTATTTCTGCATTATCGCACTGCATTCTCATTTCTGCATTTTCAATTTCGCTTTGATTCCTCTCATAACCACAAAATAACTAATCACCAACACAATATCCGCCAACACCCACGACAGCGGACTCGCGAAGACCGCGCCCCTAAAGCCGAACCGCCCGACCAGCGTAAACGCCACAGTCGCCCGCACAACCAATTCGCTGACCCCCGCCGACATCGCCAAAACGCTGTACCCTAACCCTTGCAGGGAATTACGCATTACCAACAGCACGCCGATTGACACAAAAAACGAGCCGCTCACCCGCAGTAGAAATTGCACGTTGTTGAGAATTTCGGTCTCCTCCGGCTTGATGAACATCATGGCTAAATACCGCCCAAAGAAGAACAGTATCAACCCCGCACAAATGCAGTAGACAAACTGAATAGCGAGTGCAAGGCGGATTCCGCGCTTGATACGCCCGAGCTTTTTCGCGCCCAAATTCTGCCCACAGTAAGTCGCCATTGTAAGCCCGAGTGCCTCCATCGGTTGAAAGAAAATCATCGCCACCCGATTACCCGAGGTCATCGAAGCAATATAGACAGTGCCAAGCCCGTTGACCGCACGTTGCAGGATTAATATGCCGACTGCGGTAATCGAAAATTGCAACCCCATAGGCACACCCGCCGCGAATAATTTCTTAATATGCCCGAAAGAATACCGCAAGTCTTCCTTTGCGAATTGCAACACCGGGAAATTTTTGCGTATGTGCATGTAACACAAAGTGGCGGCAACCGCTTGTGACAAAACCGTCGCGATACCCGCCCCGCGTACACCCAAACCCCACACAACGATGAAAAGCAGGTCGAGCGCGATGTTCACCACCGACGCCACTCCAAGAAAATACAGCGGCGACTTGCTGTTGCCGAGCGCACGGAGCAGGCAGGCAAGCAGATTGTACGCCATAGCCACGGGAATCCCCGCAAATATGAGGATTATGTAGGAATACGAGATGTCAATAATATCGTCGGGTACGTCAATCATTCGCAGCATATTGCGGGTGAACAGCATGGTGAAAGTCGTGAGTATGACCGCAAAGAAGGCGCAGAGATAGACGGCATTCGCCGCGAAACGCCGCATTTCTTTCACATCGCCCGCCCCGAATTGCCGAGCCACGGGTATACAAAAGCCGTTCGTAATGCCTATTACGAACCCGAGAATCAAAAAGTTCAGCGACCCCGTAGTCCCGACCGCCGCAAGCGCGTGCGACCCTAACAAATGCCCGACGATTGCGGTGTCGGTCACGTTGTAAAACTGCTGAAACAACATGCCGAGGAAGACCGGAATCGCAAAGCGGATTAATATTGGCAGGGGTTTGCCTTTTGTCATGTCTTTGGTCATATTTTTAATGCCGTGCCGCCCATGCTCGTAGTAATCCGTAGGATTACCGGGCATTAGGGGGCGTGCCTTCCGTAATTTTTTTGTTGCTGTGTGTTTGCTGTTGTGGGAAATTTTCTGTAGGGGCGACCGGGGGCGGTGGGTCGGCAGGGGGCAGGGGGTCTATGTCCGCGCCGAGTGCGGTTTCGCAGGCCCGCTTTTTGCAATTGATAAAGTTTAACTTTCTCGAGCCGAACCGTTAGTAAGTAGCACATG
>WRMK01000167.1 GCA_009777155.1 Oscillospiraceae bacterium | reverse complement strand
TAAGTCTCATGTCGAGGAAGTGGAGTCTGAACAGCCTGTGTGGCGGGCTGGCGGCTACTTTGCGGCGGCGCAGACATAGACCCCTACTACCCCCCTCTGCCCCGATTACCCCCCCACTCGCAAAAACACGCAACCTCGGTATTTTTCGGACACGATATATCGTGTCCCTACAAACCCAATAAATTTAACAGGAGATTACAATGGACAAATACGACTTCAAAACTATCGAGCAAAAATGGCAGAAATATTGGGAGGAAAATCAGACCTTCCATGCCGAAATCGACAAAAGCCGCCCTAAATTTTACGCCTTGATTGAATTCCCCTACCCATCCGGGCAAGGGCTTCACGCAGGGCATCCGCGGCCCTATACCGCGATGGATATTATCGCCCGCAAACGCCGCATGCAGGGGTATAATGTACTGTTCCCAATCGGCTGGGATGCGTTCGGTTTGCCTACTGAAAACTACGCAATTAAGAACCAAATCCACCCCAAAACCGTCACCGAAAGCAACATCGCAATGTTCACGCGGCAGTGCAAAAGCTTCGGCTGGTCGTTCGATTGGGGCAGGGAAGTAGATACCACCAACCCCGATTATTACAAGTGGACACAGTGGATTTTCCTGCAATTATTCAAGCACGGCTTGGCGTACAAAAAGGAAATGGCGGTCAACTGGTGTACCGAGTGCAAGGTTGTGCTTGCGAACGAGGAAGTCGTAGCGGGCGAGTGCGAGCGGTGTTCGGGGGCGGTTGTGCGTAAGGAGAAAAGCCAGTGGATGCTGAAAATTACCGAGTTCGCGCAGGACTTAATCGACGGCCTTGCAGACGTCGAATACCCCGAACGCGTCAAGCAGTCGCAAATAAACTGGATAGGTCGTTCAACAGGCGCAGAAGTAAATTTCGATACTTCCGAGGGCGACATTCTGCGTGTATTTACCACCCGCCCCGACACCCTTTTCGGCGCGACCTACATGGTTATCGCCCCCGAACACCCCTACATTGACAAGTGGCAAAGTTCCTTGAAAAACATCGACGAAATCCGCGCATACGCCGAAAAAGCCGCCCGCAAGTCCGACTTTGAGAGAAGCGAAATAATAAAAGAAAAGTCGGGCGTAAAACTCGACGGCGTGACCGCGATTAACCCCGTGAACAACGCGGAAATCCCCATATTCATATCCGACTATGTCTTGATGAGTTACGGCACGGGCGCGATAATGGCCGTCCCCGGGCATGATAAGCGCGACCACGAGTTTGCGAAGATGTTCGGCCTGCCCATAATCGAGGTAGTTTCGGGCGGCAATGTCGAGACCGAGGCCTACGAGGACATCGACGAGGGCGTCATGGTTAATTCGGCGTTCCTGAATGAGTTGAGCGTGTCCGAGGCCAAGTCCGCGATTACCGCGTGGCTCAAGGAAAATAACAAAGGCGAGAAGAAGATTAATTACAAATTGCGCGACTGGGTTTTCAGCCGTCAGCGTTACTGGGGCGAGCCGATACCGGTAATATGGTGCGAAAAGTGCGGCTGGGTGGCTGTACCGGAGGAGCAACTGCCCCTCATGCTCCCCGAAATTGACAACTACATGCCGACCGACACAGGCGAATCGCCCTTGTCAACTCTCGAAAGTTTCATAAACACCACCTGCCCCACCTGCAACGCCCCTGCAAAGCGCGAGACCGACACAATGCCGCAGTGGGCGGGTTCATCATGGTACTATTTAAGGTACGCCGACCCGCAGAACGCCGCCGAATTCGTCTCAAAAGAAGCCTTAGAATACTGGCTGCCGGTTGACTGGTACAACGGCGGCATGGAGCATACCACCTTGCACCTGCTCTACTCCCGCTTTTGGCACAAGTTCCTGTTCGGCACAGACAAAGTCAACACCCCCGAGCCGTACTTGAAACGCACCGCCCACGGCATGATTCTCGGCGAAGACGGGCAGAAAATGTCGAAGTCACGCGGAAACGTAGTCAACCCGCTTGAATTAATCGAGAATTTCGGCGCGGATAGCCTAAGGCTTTATGAAATGTTCATCGGCGACTTTGAGAAGACGGCAAAGTGGAGCAAGGACGGCATCAAGGGCTGTAAGCGGTTCTTAGACAGAATCTTCGCCCTTGAAGACATGCTTGAAGCTGAAGACGACGGGCATTACTCCGCCGACCTCTGCAATCTCATGCACAGGACAATCAAGAAAGTCAGCGAGGACATCGAGCAACTCAAATTCAACACCGCCATCGCCGCCATGATGAGCTTCTTAAACGAGGTCTACAGCAAGGGCAAAATCAACCGCGCCGAGCTACGCGACCTGCTGATTCTGCTCTCGCCCTTCGCGCCGCACATTGCTTCCGAAATGTACGAAAAACTTGACATAGGCGCGATTCACGAAGAAACATGGCCCGACTTCGACCCCGAGCTTTGCGTCTTCGACGAGATTGAAATAGTCCTGCAAGTCAACGGCAAAATCAAATCCCGCCTTATGACGGCAAGCGACACCGACAAAGACGCCTTACTCGCCGCCGCCCACGCCGATGAGGCAGTTACCGCAGCAATCGCGGGGAAAGAGGTTGTGAAGGAGATTGTTGTGCCGGGGAAACTTGTGAATATTGTTGTGAAAATGTAGGGACGACCGCCCTCGGTCGTCCGGTAAATCCATGCAAACGCAGAAAATTAACGGAACGCATAAATTTACGGGCGAACACAGTTCGCCCCTACCACATTGATAATTATTAACGACATGAAAATTTTTTCAGCGTAGGGGCGAACTGCGTTCGCCCGTAATCCCGCGCATACATGGCGCGGTGTTTTGTAGGGGCGGGCATTGCCCGCCCGTAATCCCGCAGAAACACGGCGCGGTGTTTTGTAGGGAACGGTTCGTAACCGTTCCGAAAGTCTGTACGATTTTATAGCGGAACGGTTCGTAACCGTTCCGAAAGTCTGTACGATTTTATAGCGGAACGGTTAAGAACCGTTCCGAAAGTCTGTACGATTTTATAGCGGAACGGTTAAGAACCGTTCCCTACAACAAACCTTTTTCACAACAAAAACACGGCAAACCGCCGAGAACCCACGGGCGGGCAATGCCCGCCCCTACCCCCGCACCCCGCTGAAATTTAATTGTAACCAAATTGTAATTCAAATTACCTTGACAAGCTGAAATTTTTGTGGTATACTTTCGGTAAGGAAAGAAATTTCTGTAAAAAACAAATTACTTTTTGGAGGAATTAACCATGACACTTAGGAAATTTTTATGCGTGATTGCATGTTTCGCAATGCTTATGACATTTGCGGCGTGTACCGAGACTAATGACACCCCCGCAACTCCGGGTGGCGGCGAGCCCGTTGCACCCACCGAGCCCGCAGGTGAGCCTGCAAGTGAACCCGCAACAGAGCCTGAGCCGAGTGAACCCGCAAGCGAACCCGCACCTACCGTTGTTGAAAACGAAGACGTCGGCGCGGAAATCCGCGTTCTCTTAGGTATCGCAAACAATGGCGGCGGCTGGTCTTTCAACACATGGGACGAAACAGGCGCGGTTGAAGAAGACGGCACGGTAAACTATGTTACTCATGAGGCGACTGTCGTCGGTAACGGCACTTACACCGTATCGGTTGAAATTGTTACCGAAAACTTCATGGACGGCATGGACTTTATCTGGGTGGACTTCTTCACAAACTTTGACGAGCAACCCGACCTGCAAGCTACACTGACCTCGCTCCAAGTTGACGGCGTTAACAAGCTGTTAGACGGCGGCGTGCTTGAAGCGGCCGAGGGCAGAGCAAGAATCGGCGTTGCCAACCCTTGGAACGACGAGAACGACTTAGTAATGGCTGTGGATTCTTGGATTGGCGTAGAGCTTATCGAAGTGACCTTCACGGTTAGCGGCGTTACTGCTCCTGCTAATGATGCGGGCGCGGACGCAGGAGATGTACAGAGCATACTCGACGAGGTTTACCAAGCGGAAGACGAATTTTTGCCGCTTTGGATGCAACCCGATACTGTTGTAATCTATGATGGCGACATGGGAGTGTCTTTTGAGCAAGGTGGTAAATTAACCGCTGCTGATTTAGAGGCTGACCCCGCTCAAGCCGCGATTATCGCTGATTTGCCGATTTGGAGCGTGGACGAGCGGGAGGAAATCCGCATACAGCCGTTCACTCGCGTATCTTATGACTTGCATGGTTTTCTCGGCGATGTTCAGTATATGAACGAGGATGGCGAGTATCGTCTTGACCCTGCTGATTGGTGGGTTGGGGAGTAGAGTGTGTTCGGCGTGTGGATTAATGGGAACGGTCGCTTTTGGGCGACCCGACATAAGAATACAACGACAAACCCAGTAATCATCAACATTTTTATGTGCAAACGGACGAACGGAAAAATAAAAAAGGCTTGATATTAAAATCAAGCCTTTTTTTGTATCTGATTTTGTCC
>WRMK01000166.1 GCA_009777155.1 Oscillospiraceae bacterium | reverse complement strand
AATATCACGCCAATCAGATACGTTACAATGGTCGCTTTGTCGCTCTTTCCTCACTACAATTGTACCATCTGTTTTTAATCCGAAAGTGTAACCTGCGCCAACAGAAACGCACCCTTGATACTTTGAAATCCGCTCTCGCTTAACAGCGAGTTTCTGTTTCTCATCTTCATTAGATTCCGGAGTTGCCTTTTTGAATTTCTCAATTGTTTCAAAAGGGTTTCCCTCATACGCATTTTCCGCCCAAGACAAGGTTGCTTGTATTGAGGTAGAAAATTTAAAATGAGTAGCGGACTGTTTGTCATATTTTTTTAGTTCGAGGTGTATGTTTTTATTTACTATACACTCCTCAAGCATCTCAATCAGTGTGGCGCAAAACCTTTTCTCATCTCCGGATTTTACTTTTGATAAAAATCCGCGTTTTACCTCATTGAAATAGCGATGGCTATCGGGGTCTTCATCAGCCTCCCAAAAACTAAGCTCATATGAAGCAGTAGCCGTATACTCGCCGTTATTTGCCGCTTTGACTGCCGCCCGTTCAAGGCTCTTCATAAGTTCGGCGGCAATTTTATTTGGGTCGCAAATATGTAAAATTTTATCGTTAAATTTATTTTGGCTTTCTTCTGCCATTTCTGCTAATTTAGCTAAATCCATTTTTCAATCTCCCTAAATGTTTAATCCAACCTCCCAACAATCCCCCCATAAACATCCCTCAAAACACCCCCATCAACCCTATGGGTCATGTTTCCGTGAATGTCCCTGACTGTATTGCCGTCGAGCCTGTGGGTTATGTTGCCGTGAATGTCCCTTACCGTGTTTCCGTCTACTCGCCCGGTTAGGTCGCCGTGAACGTTTCTTATATTGTCGCCGTCTAATCTGTTGACAATATTTCCGTGAATATCCCTCACATCTGCCAAAATAACACCCCCTTTTACAAAAATTACCAATTAATAATTAATTGTAACACAAACCACACACCAATGTCAATGGGCAATATGCACAATATATATATATATATATATTGTGCATATTGCCCATTGCATACCAAATAGCCTACTCCTCCAACTTCAACAAAAGCTCCAGCTTCCTCGACTTCGGGTAAGGCGCCTTCACATCGGTTCTGAACAGCAGATAATCCACGCTTGTACCGTAGAAATCGGCGAGTTTTTCAAGCATATCGACAGAAATCGACCTGTAACCCCTCTCGTAACCCGAATATGTAGTTTGTGAAACATTTATCACATCAGCTATCTGCTGTTGGTACATGTTTTTTTCTTCCCTCGATTCCCTCAACCTCGTCAAATTCACAATTTTCACCCCGATAAAAATTATATCATAGTGCGAATTGAAGTATTGACATATAGTGCGATATGCGTTATAATATACAGAAGGGTGTCGAAAAATAAGAAAGAGGTGAGAAAAATGGCGAATTACAAAAAACTTTATTACAAACTTTTCAACGAAATCACAGATACTATTACGGCAATAGACGAAATCCGAGAGGATTTGGTTAAAATCCAACAAAAAACCGAGCACATGATTATCCAAGACGAGCGAGATGAAATCGACGAAGCACCATCGGTCGAGACCGCGCTGAATACGCTTTTGAGGGCAGTCAAGGAGATAAGCGACAAAAATAATTCCCTCAGTTTCGACAAATTGGCAGACAATTTGAATAATACCCCTTGACAAACCGGAAAAGGTGTGTTATAATAGTACCATTAATAGCGAAAACGTAGTAATTTACTCTACGGAATCGGGGAAAACGCACATACCATTCCCCGCCGACTTGGAGTTGGACGATAGCGAAAACGTAGTAATCAGCTCTACGGAATCGGGGAAAACGCACAGTCCATTCCCCGCCGACTTAGAGTTGGACGATAATAAAAAAATGTGATGACAGGAAACAAAGCGGTACGCGCTTTTACAGAGAGTCGCCGGTTGGTGGAAGGCGATATTGCGCCCCCGTCATAACTCCTCCTCGAGCAGTCGGTTGAAATTGCCCGCAAACGCGGCGCGAGATTAGGCTTGACCGGGTTCTCCCGTTACAGAGTAGCCGTGTCGCAAATTGCCGCATGGCGCAGAGCGGGGCGTTTCGCCCAAAAAGAGTGGTACCGCGGTGCTTTCAAAGCCCGTCTCTTTACTTGCAGTAGAGGGGCGGTTTGTTTGTTTTGCCGAATAAATCGCGCATGTAGGGGCGGTTTGTTTATTTTGCCGAAAAGGTGAAAATTACGGACGTGCAATGCGCGCCCCTACAATATGTAGGTGAAACATAAAAATAAATCGCGCATGTAGGGGCGCGCATTGCGCGTCCGCAAATCCACAACTTTCTTTGCCTTTCAACTATAAATAATAATTTCAGGAGGACTAAAACCATGCAAAACCCACAGAAGTATCAAAAATCCTACTTCATGCCCCCGAACCCGGAGCGGTACATGAAATGGGCGAGCCGCGACTATGTTGACAGCGCGCCGATTTGGTGCAGCGTTGACCTGCGCGACGGCAACCAAGCCTTGATTGTGCCGATGAGCTTTGAGGAGAAGTTGGACTTCTTCAAGCTGTTGGTGAAAATCGGCTTCAAGGAAATCGAAATCGGATTCCCCGCCGCAAGCGAGACCGAGTTTAATTTCTGCCGCGCCTTGATTGAGCGCAATCTAATCCCGGACGACGTCTCGGTGCAGGTGCTTACTCAATCGAGGGAGCATATTATACGCAAGACTTTCGAGGCGTTGGAGGGGGCAAAAAATGCGGTCGTGCATTTGTATAACTCCACGTCGGTGGCGCAACGGGAGCAGGTCTTCAAGAAAAGCAAGGCGGAGATTACCGCGATAGCTGTGCAAGGCGCGGAGATTGCGAAGAAACTTGCCGCGGAGTTTTCCGGCAACTATCGCTTTGAATACTCGCCGGAAAGTTTCACCGGTACCGAGCCGGAATTCGCGCTTGAAATCTGCAACGCCGTGATAGACGTATTCAGCCCGACCGCCGACAACAAGCTTATAATAAATCTGCCCGGGACTGTTGAGGTCTCGATGCCGCATGTTTACGCGGCTCAGATTGAGTACATGTGCGAGAATTTGCACAACCGCGAAAACATCATTGTCTCGCTCCACCCGCATAACGACAGGGGTTGCGCCGTTGCGGATACCGAGTTAGGCTTACTTGCGGGTGCGGATAGGGTAGAGGGCACGCTGTTCGGCAACGGTGAGCGGACCGGAAACGCAGATATAATCACGCTTGCATTGAATTTATACTCGCACGGAATTAACCCCGGCTTAGACTTTACCGAATTGCCTAAAATTGCAGAGCAGTATGAAAAATTAACCGACATGCAGGTCGGCAAGCGACACCCTTACTGCGGCGAGTTGGTCTTTGCGGCGTTTTCGGGTTCACATCAGGATGCAATCGCAAAAGGCATGGCGTGGCGGGAGGAAAAGCAGGTGCAGAGCTGGTCTGTGCCGTATTTACCGCTCGACCCCAAGGACGTCGGGCGGGAGTATGACGGCGACATTATCCGCATCAACAGCCAGAGCGGCAAAGGCGGCATAGGCTTCCTTCTACACACAAAATACGGCATAAATCTGCCGCCGAAATTCCGTGAGCAGGTCGGCTATACGGTCAAGGACGTGTCGGACAAGTTGCACAAGGAGCTGCAACCCGAGGAGGTTTACGCGGTATTCCAAGAGCAGTTTGTCAACACGAGCGGCAAAATCCGCGATGTCCACATGAAATACGAGCACAACAACGACGAGGTCACGGTTTTGGTGACACTGAAAGTTAATGGCAAGGAGACTTCAATCACCGGAACAGGCAACGGCCGCCTTGACGCGGTTTGCGATGCGTTCAGAAAATGTTTGAATCTCAAGTTTAATATCACCCACTACTCACAGCACGCAACCGAGGTCGGCTCGAAATCGCGGGCAATGAGCTACGTCGAAATCACCGACGGCAACGGCAGGGCGCATTGGGGCGCGGGGTTGCGTACGGACGTGGTGAAGTCGGGGATTGCGGCGTTGGTTACTGCGCTTAACGCGCAGTTGATGATGGATAATTGATAATGGGCTATTGTGGGGTCGCTTTGCGGTGGTTTTTTCGATTGAATAATTTGTGACTCTACGAGGTCTTTTGTGGGTGTGGGGTGTGGGGCGGGCGGGCATTGCTCGCCCGCAAAACCCACGGAAGCGCGCAAAACCCACGGAAACGCGCAAAACCCACGGGCAAACGCAGTTCGCCCCTACGACATGAACGATTTTTAACAATTGCAATATTTACGGACGCGCAATGCGCGCCCCTACACAACACCGCGCCGCGTTTGCGGTATTTAACGGACGACCGAGGGCGGTCGTCCTTACCATAGCAAAAACCTTCCTCACCACACCAATTGTCAACTGTCAATCCCAATCACAAGTCAAACCCCAAAAAAATAGACAAACGGCACAAAATATGGTATAATTGAAATCATGACCAAACAACTTCAATTAATAAACCTGTACTGCGCCG
>WRMK01000165.1 GCA_009777155.1 Oscillospiraceae bacterium | reverse complement strand
CCCGCCCCCCCACAACCGGCGCTTCTTTGGGGGGCGGCAAGGAACCCCCGACCCTACAATAAAATTTTTCCACAACAGAAAATACCCAGAACGCGATATTATCGCAGAATGTAGGGGCGCGCATTGCGCGTCCGCAAATACACGCAATCGCCGCAAAATCCCCGCAACACGGCGCGGTGTTTTGTAGGGAACGGTTCGTAACCGTTCCGCAAGTCTGCACGGCATTATAACGGAACGATTACAAAGCCGCAAAAACATACGGAACGGTTAAGAACCGTTCCCTACAATAAAATTTACGAACGGCGGGAAATACCGCACAACCGCAAGAACCCCACGGGCGAACCGTGGCAATCCCGCCCCTACGCTGAAAAACAATACAAACAACAGAAAAATTTAATCATTTCTGCATTCTGCATTATCATTTCTGCATTAACTGAAAGGAGAAATCCCATGCCAAACTCACTCGGCGTAATCTCACGGGGCGTCAAAGCCCCCATAATCAAAGAGGGCGACAACCTCCCCGAAATCGTCGTAAACAGCCTGCTCGAGGCCGCGAAGGCCCACAATTTCACCTTCCGCGACAGAGACGTCGTCGCCGTCACGGAAGCAGTCGTGGCGCGGGCTCAAGGGAACTACGTGACACTCAGCGACGTCGCCGACGATGTCCGCGAAAAGTTTCCAAGTGGCGAGGCGGCGGTAATTTTCCCGATAATGTCCCGCAATCGCTTTGCGTGTTTGGCGGGCATTGCGCGGGCGTTGAGCAAGGTCTACGTCATGCTTAGTTACCCCTCGGACGAGGTCGGCAACCGCCTGATTACCCCCGAACAGCTCGAAGACAGCGGCGTGAACCCATACACAGACGTCTTGTCGGAGGCGAAATTCCGCGAGCTTTTCGGGTACGAAAAGCACATATTCACAGGCGTAGACTACATCGAGTTGTACAAGGAAACCGTGAAAAACAGCGGTGCGGAGGTCGAGATTATCTTTGCGAATAATCCGACTGCGATTCTGAATTACACCAAAAATGTAATAGCCGCCGACATTCACACACGAAAACTAACAAAAAGCCGCCTACTCAAAAACGGCGCGGAAATTGTCTATGGCTTGGACGAAATTATGAACAAATCGCGTGGTGGTAGCGGCTTCAACCCCGACTACGGCCTACTCGGCGCGAATTTGGCAAGCGGCGAACGGCTCAAACTTTTCCCGAAAGACTGCGACGTCTTTGTCGCAGACGTAGCCGCGAAATTGTTCACCGCAACAGGCAAGCAAATCGAGGTCATGGTCTACGGAGACGGCGCGTTCAAAGACCCCGCGGGCTTTATCTGGGAACTCGCAGACCCCGTAGTCTCCCCCGGGTATACTAACGGTTTGAGTGGCACACCCAACGAAATCAAACTAAAATACATAGCAGACAACGAATTTCCCGACTTGAGCGGCGAAGAATTAAAAGCCGCAATTCTCAACAAAATCAAAACCAAAAAGGCCGACCTAAAAGGCGACATGGCCTCCCAAGGCACGACCCCGCGCCGCCTGCCCGACCTGCTCGGCTCCTTGGCCGACCTCACGTCCGGGAGCGGCGACAAAGGCACGCCGATTGTGTTTATACAGGGGTATTTCGAGAACTATGGTTCTTAACTCCGCAAATCCTTGCGGATTTGCTTCGCAGGGCAGGCAAAAGCCTTGTACTTAGCTATGGCGAAGTACGCCCTTTGACCTATAAAATTCGCGGCGAGGGTTCAACCCTCGCCGCGAATTATTACAAAACGATTACAAGGCGGTTACAATCCGGATATTCGCTTGACACCTGTGTTTTCATGGTTTATAATGCAATTAAGGGACGATGTTTGCAACATCTGAACCACAATACAAAAATCCATTACATAGGGGGTAAATTGTTATGAAAAGAATATCGGGCTGTTAATAACAGCCCGTTTTTGTTTGTTTTTGTGATATGTAGGGGCGGGCATTGCCCGCCCGAATGAATCTCCACGCAATTTGTAAATGAATCTCCTCGGGAATTAGAACTCGTCTTCACAAGCAACGTGCCGATAAATCGAGCGATATTTTTTGTCAGACAAGGCAAAAATTTTCGTAATGCTTTGTGCATTGCGGAAATTTTTAACGCAGTATGGCGAAAAATTCGCCGATTTAGCGGTGCGTTGCTTGTGGAGACGGGTTCTTTTAATCAAATAAAGCCGGAATGAACCCCGAATCCAACCAAAATTCCAAGACTTGCGGCAGAATCTCCGCGTTAGTTTCCGACACCGCATGCAATAGATAGACCGCGCCGGGGTGTGTCGCCGCCGTGATTTTATTCAAGGCTTCGGTGGGATTTGGCTGGCTGTCAACTTGCCAATCGACGTATGCGAACGACCAGAAAACGCTCCTGTAGCCTAAATCCTGCGCGATTTTGAGCGTCCGCTCGCAGAACTCGCCCATCGGAAAGCGAATCAGCCGCATTTCATAGTTAAAATTTTCCTTGACATAATCGTGCAGGTTTTGAATCTCGGCTGTAACCCGCTCGTCATCTTGTTCGGGCAAGGACGGGTGAGAATAGGAATGATTGGCGACCTCATGCCCCTCGTTAATCATGCGTGTGATTAATTCCGGCACGCTTTTGCAGTAATCGTAGGTCACGAAAAAGGTCGCCTTGACCCCCGCATCCCGCAGTGCATCAAGGATTTTCGGGGTCAACCCGTTCTCGTACCCCTCGTCGAAGGTCAGATAAATCTTGTTGTCTGTCTCGGTGTCTATGAACACCCCGCCGAGCCAACCGTATTTGTTCTGGGCTGTAAGCGCGTCCACAGGGCGGTTTAGGCTATCCACAGCCCTACCCAAACCCCACCCGACTTTCTCACTGCTGAGTGACGAAAGCGGCATCTGCTCAAACGCAAAGGCGGGCGCAGTGCTTGGCGGTTCGTCAATAGTTTCGGGCGTAATCGCGGGCGTTTCGGGTACAATCGCGGGTATTTCGGGCGTTTTTGGCGTGACAACAGGCGCAGTCGGCGTATTATCACCAAAAGCCTCGACCACCGCGCTATCCTGCAAGTCATCCGTGGGGTTAAGCGGGGGTTCTTCCGGCTCGGAGCGCGGCCTCGGCGTCGTCTCAAGCGACGCGTCACTCCCGGGCGCCTCGTTGTAGACATTCGGCTCACACCCCGCAAGTAACACCAACCCCATCATCGCGAACAGAAAAATCGCTTTGTTTTTCATGGCTATATTCCTTACTGCTTTGTAATTCGGCAAATTTCGCCGAGCATAGGCAAGTTTCACCGTGCATTAGTATTATAAACTCACAAAATTGGAATATAATAAGAAAAATTTGGCTATTCTACTAAGTAACTCCGCACCAACTCTTGAAGCAGTTCGTCGCGGTCGATGCGGCGAATAAGGCTTCGTGCGTTGTTGTAGGTGGTTATGTATGTCGGGTCTTCCGATAAAATGTAGCCTACCAATTGATTTATCGGGTTGTAGCCTTTTTCGCGCAAGGCCTGATAAACAGTGCCGAGAATTTCCCTCATTTCGCTTGCCCGCTCATCATGCACCGAGAATGTCATGGTTTTATCAATCATATCAGTACTCCTTAATAATCAGAATTTTTTGTCTTATACTATTGTACAGTATTTTTTTTGATTTTGCAACCCTTTTTGTGGTTTTTCAAAAATTTTCGCCAATTTACCTATCGGAAAACCCAAACTTTTGGCAATTTTTCATACAAATTTGTCATTTATATCAAAAATATAGGAAGTTATTTATAAATAATTACCTATTGCAAATTGCTTTAGAAATTGTTATAATAGAATATAGGATAATATCTCTCTTAAAATTTCATGTAAATAGGAGTTTTTATGTTAAATACACCTAAAAGAGGCGCAGCCGCCAAGACCGACGCCGCCGCTGTATCGGAAACTGCGTCCTTCAAAAAAATCGCGTACGGTTTCAGCCCGGACGAAGTAAATATTTATATTGCACAGCTCAGGAAGAAGAATCTGGAGCTGCAAGCCCATTGCGACAAGCTTGAGGAGGGCATTAACCCTTACGATAACGTCATAAACCACGAGCAAGCCAACAAAGTCGATAAGTTGGAGAAGGAGTTGAAAGAGGCCGAAGTTCGTTTCAACAACACCAACGGAAAGTTCGACAAGCTCAAGGAAAAGTCCGACAAGCTCAAAGAGGCCTACGACAAGCTTAAAGACGCCTACGACAAAGAGCGCGAAGTCACGACTATGCTCACGGCAGAGCTTTCGCGGCTCGGTGAGGAGTTGCAGAAGAAGACCAAGGAGTACGAGAAAAAGCTTGCCGCTACCGTTAAAGAGGCGGCGGAGGCCGTCAAGGCGGCAAAGGTAAGCGCGAAAGCCGCGGTTGCGGCTGTGCCTGCTCCTGCCCCTGCTCCTGCTCCAAAGCCCGAACCCGCGCCCGCTCCTGCGCCTGTTAAGGTCGAGCCTGTACCCGCAAAACCCGCACCCGTACCCGTGAAAGTCGAACCGGTTAAGCCGCAACCCGC
>WRMK01000164.1 GCA_009777155.1 Oscillospiraceae bacterium | reverse complement strand
GGGGGGGGGGGGAGTTGGATTTTTTTGGGGGGGAAAAATTTTTAGAAGGGGGGGGGGCAAGTGGCGGGCGCCAGGAGAAGGTCGGCAGGGGTCGGGGGTGGGGGTATGGCAGGTGCGGCTGACCGCATGCCCGCGTTCTACGCTTGTTTAAGCTTAACTTTCTCGAGCCGAACCTTAGTAAGTAGCACAAACCCTTATTCGAGAGCAGACTATTTATGCAGATGAAACCTATTAAGTCGTGAACTTATAAGGTTGCAATCGAGGAAGCGGGGCTTAAACAGCTTGTGTGGCGGGCTGGCGTTCAGCCGCACCTGCCATACCCCCACCCCCGACCCCCGCCTTACGAGGTAGATAAAAAATTGGTTAGTTATTAAAACAAACATAAAATTTTAATGGAGGTAAATACTATGACTACTACAGCAAACGCAATTTCTATGAAAAGTTTGGCTCGGCCTTTTGCGATTCCGGTGATTATTCACGAGGCTCCGCAAAAGCAGGCGGTTGAGACCGGGAAAACTACCGTCTCGCTTGGCTCGCCGATTACTGCGCCTGTGTTGGTGCCTGTTGAGCACAGGTCAACGCCGATGTGCATTAACAACCCGTTTATGGTGAACGGCGAGTGCTTCCGCGTTACCGCGATGTCTTTCGGCACGCCGCACGGTGCGGTTTTCGTGGACGATGTTGACAGCGTTGATGTGGCGACAATCGGCTCTGCGCTCGGAAATCATGTACTGTTCCCGCAAGGCGCGAGTATCGTCTTCGTGCAGGTTTTAGACAGAGAGAACATCAAAGTGCGCCTGTGGCAAAAGGACGCGCCGCAAACCAAATTCACCGCCGAAGCCGCTTGCGTAGCGGGGACTGCCGCGATGATGTGCCAGAAAATTTTGCTCAATCGCGTGAATGTCGCCATGAACGGCGAGGTTTTCAACATGAATTGGGACAGGGGCAACAGCGATGTGACCTTGACAGGCTCGGAAAATGTGCTATAATGTATATAGTAGCAATGAAAGTTAGTGGCGTGAGCTCTGCTCGCGCCACCAAGTACTGGAGGTTTTATGCAGATAAACGCTGATTTAATAGCCTATCTTGAGGATTTGTCTTGCTTGAATTTCGCCGATTCGGAGAAGGCGCAGCTTGGCCGCGACCTCGAAAAAATCTTGGCGAACATGGCGCGGCTCGGCGAGCTTGATACGGGGAACGTCGCGGAGCAAAGCCATCCTTTCGACAACGTCAACGCCTTTCGGGAGGACGTCGCGAAGCCCTCGCTCGAACGCGAGTTGATTCTGCAAAACGCCCCGAATCGGGATGGTGAAACTTTCATTGCACCCAAAATTTTATAGTACAAGGAGAAAACTAATGACAGAGAAGATAGTGCTGGCGTATTCCGGCGGTTTGGATACCACCGTGATTATTCCGTGGCTGAAAGAGAATTACACAGGCGCGGAAGTTATTGCTTGCTGTGTCGATGTGGGCCAGTGTGAGAATTACGGCGAGATTGAGGAAAAAGCCGTCAGGACAGGCGCGGCAAAGGCAGTAATCATCAATGCTCGTGAGGAATTTCTCACCGATTATATCTTCCCGATGACCAAGGCAAATGTCATCTATGAGGATAAATATCTGCTCGGCACGGCGGCGGCGCGGCCGCTGATTGCGAAGAAGTTGGTGGACGTTGCACTCGCCGAAAACGCGACCGCAATCTGCCACGGCGCAACCGGCAAGGGCAACGACCAAATCCGCTTTGAGCTTACGTTTAAGGCGTTCGCGCCGCAGTTGAAAATTATTGCGCCGTGGCGAATTTGGAGCTTGACTTCGCGCGAAGATTGCATGGAATTTCTCAAGGCACGCGGGATTGAAGCCCCTGCAAAAAAAGACCAGAGTTACAGCCGCGACCAGAATATTTGGCACATCAGCCACGAGGGGTTGGAGCTTGAAGACCCTGCAACCGCGCCGAATTACGAGCATATTCTGCAATTATCGGTAAGCCCCGAGACCGCCCCCGACGCGCCCGAATACTTAGAGCTTGAGTTTGAAAAAGGCGTACCCGTGAAGCTTGACGGAAAGGCTTTGCCGCCTGTTGAACTCATGGATTCTCTCAATCAAATCGGCGGCAGAAACGGTATCGGTATCGCCGATATGGTGGAAAATCGCGTCGTCGGCATGAAGTCGCGCGGGGTCTACGAAACGCCCGGCGGCAGCGTTTTGTACTACGCCCACAGAGAGTTAGAGCGGCTCTGCCTCGACCGCAAGACGACGGCTTTTCGCGGGATTATAAGCCAGAAATTGTCCGAAATTATTTACGAGGGCGAGTGGTTCACGCCGCTGTGTGAATCGCTATTTGCCTTTGCGGACAAGACGCAAGAGCATGTCACCGGCACTGTGAAACTGAAGCTTTACAAGGGCAATATAATCCCGAACGGCGCGACTTCGCCCTACTCGCTTTATGACGAAAACTTGGCGAGTTTCGCGACCGGCGAATCCTACGACCACAAAGATGCTGAGGGCTTCATAAACCTTTTGGGACTGCCAATTGCCGTGCGTTCGCAGGTCATTAATAAGGGTAAAAAAGATGAGTGAAATTCGAGTAATTGAAGCCGCGAAAATTACCGATGCCGTTGCGGAATTGTGCATTTCCGCGAACATCAGCATTGGCGTGGACATAAAGCAAGCCTTGTCGAACGCGCATGACTTTGAGACTGCGCCGCTTGCGAAATCAGTGCTGAAAACCTTGCTCGAAAACGCCGACATTGCAGAGCGTGAGAGACTGCCGATTTGCCAAGATACAGGGATGGTTGTGGTGTTCGCGTGGCTCGGTACGCGGGTTCACGTGAGCGGAAATATTACCGCGGCGATTAATGAGGGCGTGCGGCGGGGTTACAGGGACGGCTATTTCAGGAACAGCGTGGTTGCCGACCCGCAAAGCCGCATTAATACAGGCGATAATTCCCCTGCCGTGATTCACTACGACTTTGTCGAGGGCGATTCTGTAAAGCTTGCAGTAATGCCGAAAGGCTTCGGGAGCGAGAACATGAGCGCGGTGAGAATGCTCAAACTGTCCGACGGAATTTCGGGCGCGGAAAATTTCGTAGTCGAGACGGTTCAAAGCGCGGGCGCAAATCCCTGCCCGCCTGTAATAGTCGGCGTGGGAATTGGCGGGACTTTGGAAAAGGCCGCGCTGTTGTCGAAGCAGGCGTTACTGCGGGAAATCGGCGAGGTGCACTCTGACCCCTTTTGGGCGGAATTTGAGGCGCGGTTACTCGCGCGAATTAACGCACTCGGCATAGGCCCGTCGGGGTTCGGCGGCCACACAACCGCGCTTGCTGTGCGGGTTCTCGCCTACCCGACACACATTGCGGGGTTGCCTGTCGCGGTGAACATCGGGTGTCACGCGACCCGCCATAAAACGGTGATACTTTAGGCAACCTCCGAAAACCCCTGCCGCCCCAGCGCGGCACAGCTTTATCCGTCATTTTACCCAAAAATGCTCGTTAATACACAAAGTATTAACTGCGCTTTTTGTGCAAAAGCACGAACAAATCTGCACCACGCTGAGACGACCGTGGTTTTCAGAGGTAGCCATGAAAAAAATTACAACGCCTTTTACCACAGAAACGATTGAAAATTTGCAAGTCGGCGAGGAAATTTTGCTGTCGGGTGAGATTTTTACGGCGCGTGATGCCGCGCATAAGCGGGTTTGCGAAATGCTCGACTGCGGCTTGCCTTTGCCGTTTGAAATTAGCGGGCAGGTCGTTTATTACACGGGGCCGTGTCCTGCGCCGCCGGATAAGATTATCGGCTCTGTCGGGCCGACTACGAGCGCGCGAATGGACGCTTATGCACCGCGATTAATTCGGGCGGGACTGCGCGTTATGATTGGCAAGGGCGCGAGAAATTCTGCTGTCGTTTCGGCGATTCGGGAGCATAAAGGGCTCTACTTGGCGGCTGTCGGCGGGGCGGGGGCGTTGCTGTCGCTTTGTGTCGAGCGGGCTGAATTGATTGCATTCGAGGACTTAGGCGCGGAGGCGGTTTACAAGCTGACTGTGCGCGATATGCCGCTTGTGGTTGCGGTTGATTGTGGGGGCGCGGAACTCATGCGGAACATCACTATCAGCGGCGTATAGCAAGCCCGCCGAACCGTTGAAGAACCCACGGTCGGGCGTGGAAGCCCGACCCTACAGTACAAATTTTTAACCACATAAAAATATTATCGTATGTAGGGGCGGGTTTCCACGCCCGCCCGCAAATCTCCCCGAACATGAAATTTTTTATTGTAGGGAACGGTTCCTAACCGTTCCGAAAGTCTCCGCGATTTATAAGCGGAACGGTCGAAAGTTTCCGCGATTATAAGCGGAACGGTTAAGAACCGTTCCCTACAATAAGATTTTTCAACAACAACAAAATTATAGTGAAAATGGTGAAGACTTATGAATTATTCAGCCGAATCCCTAAAAAAACATCACGAGTGGGGCGGGAAAATCGAGATGATTAGCCGTGTCCCGCTTGAAACGCGGGAGGATTTGTCGCTC
>WRMK01000163.1 GCA_009777155.1 Oscillospiraceae bacterium | reverse complement strand
CATGCGCCGGATAATCTCCTCGCAAGTCCTGATTTCGCCAACCAACCCCGCGATTGCGCCGCAGTAGAAACTGCCTTGTTCTAAGTCGCCGTCTATGACTGCTTTCTGGTATGAGCCGATTGTCATCTTGTCGAATTCGTCGCTTGTGCAACCCGACTTTTCAAGCTCCAAAAGCCGTTTCGCGAACCGCGTTTCAAGCCCTCTGCACGGGTGCTTTGTCGCAATCGCGCCTGTTACAATTGTGTCCCTGTCCTTGGCTTTTAACACTAAGTCCTTGTAATTTTGGTGTGCAATGCACTCAGCGGCCGCCAAAAACACCGTCCCCGCCTGTATTCCCGAAGCACCGAGCGCGAACGCCGCGGCTATTCCCCTGCTGTCCGCGATACCTCCGGCGGCGATTACAGGAATACTCACAGCGTCAACGACCTGCGGCACTAAGCACATCGTGGTAGTTTCGCCGATGTGACCGCCCGCTTCCATGCCCTCGGCTACGACCGCGTCTGCGCCCGAACGCTCCATGCGTTTCGCCAGACCCACGCTCGGTATCACCGGAATGACCTTTATACCCGCCGCCTTCCACTGCTCCATGAACCTGCCCGGGTTGCCCGCGCCTGTGGTTACGAAGGCGACTTTTTCGTCAATGACAACCTGCGCCAACTCCTCGGAATTGGGCGACATCAGCATAATATTCACACCAAACGGCTTGTCGGTCAATTCACGCGCCTTTCGTATTTCCTCGCGGATAATTTCCGGCGGGGCGTTACCGCCCGCGATTATGCCCGCGCCGCCCGCATTGGAGACCGCCGCCGCTAATTTATGCTCGGAAATCCACGCCATCCCGCCTTGCAGAATGGGGTACTTAATCCCCAGTAAATCGGTAAGTTTTATCATGTTTCTTCTCCCCCCCTGTATTAATGCAGAAATAATAATGCAAAATGCAGAAATAATTTGATTATAAAGTAGTTTTCAACGGCTATGCGCCTTGTAATTTTATCCATTTCTGCATTCTGCATTATCATTTCTGCATTAGAGATAGTTTCTGCATTCTGCATTATTATTTCTGCATTAAATTTCAATGACCGCCGCGCCATACGTCAACCCCGCGCCGAACCCCGCGAGACACAGTTTCATGCCGCTTTTGAGCCGACCCGCCCGATTCAACTCGTCAAGGCAGACCGCCATGCAGGCGCTTGAAGTGTTGCCGTGGTTTTCGATGTTGGTGTAGACCTTTTCGGGCGGTATTCCTAACGCCTTTATCGCGGTTTGGATAATCCGCAGATTGGCTTGGTGGGGTATGAACAAATCTATTTCGGATAGCTGTAAACCCGCTTTATCACAGGCTATTCTCGCCGCTTCGGGCAAGGCTTCCACGGCGAATTTGTAGACCTCTTTACCGTCCATTTGAAAGTGCGGTTTGTACTCAAAAGGGGTATAGTTAATATCTTTGAACGGCATGTTCTCCGCGTATTGGATTTTGTTGTGCAGCATTGGATTTTGGGGGCTTACGCCCTTCGCCCGTATGCCCACCGCGAAAATCTTGTCGCTTTTTGCACGTTCGAGGACAACCGCGCCCGCTTCGTCCCCGAACAGAACGCAGGACGCTCTGTCGGTGAAGTCGAGGTGCTTGGTCATGCACTCGGCCGCAATGAGCAACACGCGCTTGTAGGAATCCCCGCTGTAAAGCAGTCCCCGCGCCAATTCCAGCCCCGACACAAAGCCGGTACACGCCGCGTTAATGTCAAGGCAAGCGGCATTTTCCGCGCCGAGTAACCCCTGCACGAGGCAAGCGGTTATGGGGTAGAAAAAGTCGGGCGTGCAGGTTGAAACTATGATGTAGTCTATGTCGGCGGCGGCCACCCCTGCGCTCTCAAGGGCGTTTTCGGCGGCTTGCACAGCCATTGTGTAATTCGGCTTGCCTTGGTTGTAGTGCCGCGATTTTATGCCTGTGCGGCTGTAAATCCAGTCGTCGCTTGTGTCGAGGATTGCCGCTAAGTCGTCGTTCGTGACCGTTAAATCGGGCGCGAAACTCCCCGTCCCGACAATTCTAATACCGTTAATTTTTCATCAAGCCCCTTTCACACAAGCACAACACCCGAAAGTTTCGCACCCTGCATTAATGCGCGAACACTTTTTAAGTATTCACCCCTTGCATTTATTTCCAAAACCATGTATAATTAATTAAGTATATCTATTTTAACCGCAATTCTTGAATTTGTCAAGGGATTAGGAGCAAAACAATGAATTTAACCAAAACCGCGCTTTTATTTTCGGGACAAGGCTCACAATATGCCGAAATGGGTAAGGAGCTTTTCGCCGCCCTTTTGCAGTCTCGGCCCGACTTTTTCACCTCAGCGAACGAAATTCTCGGCTTTAATTTACAGCAGAAAATCAACGACGGCGACTTTCAGAGTACCGAGGTCGTGCAACCTGCGGTGTTTGCAGTTTCAATCGCGGCGTTGGAGGCCGCAAGGCAGTCGGGCATTGAGTTTCACGGGGTTGCGGGCCACTCGCTCGGCGAGTACGCCGCGCTGTATGCTTGCGGTGTGATTACCCTTGAAAGTGGGTTCAGACTGCTTAAAATCAGGGGCGAGGTCATGTCACGGGCGACAATCGGCGGCATGGCGGCGGTTTTGGGCTTGGATAGCGCGGTAATCGAGGCTACACTTGCCGAAATCGCCGATGTCGAGCCTGTTAATTACAACTCGCCGCTTCAAACCGTAATCGCGGGGAGCGACGAGGGTTTGGCTAAGGCCGAAATTGCGCTTAAATCTAAAGGTGCAAAGCGTATCGCCCGCTTGAGTGTTGCGGCGGCGTTCCACTCGAAGTTCATGCGGGACGCGGCGGCAGAATACGAGCCGCTCATACAACATATAGACTTCAAACCCGCTACAGTCCCATTTTATTCCAATGTCACCGGGGAAATTCTCGCCGATTTTTCGGAAATGCCGTCTTACTTGGCGCGGCACATCTGCTCGCCTGTTCGGTTTTGCGAACAGCTCTACGCGATGGAGCGGGACGGCTTCGGCAGTTTCGTGGAGCTTGGGCCGGGGAAGGTTTTGGCGGGGTTGGTTCGGAAGACTTTGCCGGGTGCGGAGGTTAGCAATCTGTAGGTTTTGCGGTCGCTTGAAGCGGCGCGGGGGTAGGGGTAGGGGGGTCTATGTCTGCGCCGAGTGCGGTGTCGCAGGCCCGCTTTTTGCGATTGATAAAGCTTAACTTTCTCGAGCCGAACCGTTAGTAAGTAGCACTTGCCTAATGCGAGTGCAGACTTTTCAAGTATATAAAACCTATTAAGTCGTGAACTTATAAGGTCGCAATCGAGGAAGTGGAGTCTGAACAGCCTGTGTGGCGGGCTGGCGACACCGCACTCGGCGCAGACATAGACCCCCCTACCCCTACCCCCTGCCGCCCCACATATCGAAAAAATTCAATATGTAGCCAAAAAATAGTATACCACAAAAATTTCCATAAGTCAAGAGGTATTTCATGAGCACAAAAAAATACGTCCTTGAACTGCTTGAGGGCAGTCGGGGAGTGAGTATTTCGGGGGGGAAAATAGCCGCCCGGCTGAATGTTTCGCGGAGTGCGGTCTGGAAGGCCGTCAAGGGCTTGGAGCGGGACGGCTACAGGATTTCCGCCGTGACGAATAAGGGATATTGCCTTGCCGAGGATTGTGACCTAATGTCGGTTGAGGGTATTAAAAAGTACTTGCCCGACTTGGCAAACCCTGTGGACATACGGCTTTATGATACTTTGGAGTCAACCAATACGACTGCTAAGGAGTTGGCTGTTGCGGGGGCGGGTCATGGGACGCTGATTGTCGCCGACTACCTTTCGGGGGCGCGGGGGCGGTACGGCAGGAGCTTTTTCACCAAGGCGGGGTGCGGGATTTACATGACGGTGATTCTACAGCCGCCGCAAACCCGCCCGCCGACACTGATTACCTCCTATGCCGCGTTGTCGGTTTGCTTGGCGATTGAGGAATTGACCGGGAAAATGCCGCAAATAAAATGGGTCAACGATATACTATTATATAATAGGAAGCTCTGCGGGATTTTGACCGAGGCGATTACCGATTACGAGAGCGGTTGCGTGCAGTGTTTGGTCGTCGGGGTGGGGATTAATTTTATCGAGCCTGACGGCGGCTTCCCCGAAAATATCAGGGAGATTGCGGGGGCAATCTTTGACCGTGAGGAATCGCCGTCTGTCACACGAAATCGGCTTGCCGCCGAGGTTTACAGGCGCATTATGAACTTCGGCGACTGCGATAAGGCTTTTCTGCTTGAGCAGTACCGGAAACGCCTTGTCACGCTCGGACAAAGAATCACGGTGTCGGGTGCGGGAGAGCCGTTCGAGGCTGTGGCAATGGACATTGACGAGAATTGCGGGTTGGTTGTGAAAAAATCGCAAAGGGACGGCGGCGAGGTGGTAATGCTGACTTCGGGCGAGGTTAGTCTTAGCCGATTGTAGGGACACCATATATGGTGTCCGCAAAATCTGTACGTTTGTCAATGATATGTTACAAATTTTTTCAAAAAACTTCACCCGATATAAGAAAAGCGTTCAAAACCTCTCTCGGAGA
>WRMK01000162.1 GCA_009777155.1 Oscillospiraceae bacterium | reverse complement strand
GGTCCCGAATATGCCCGACAGAAGCCATGACCGTGAAGTTTTTTCCGAGATATTTCCCGATTGTTTTCGCCTTTGCCGGCGATTCCACTATAACTAAATCAGACAAATTTTTCACCTTCGTTCTTCCATTACAAACAGAATTATCCCCGCCGCAACCGCCGCATTAAGCGACTCGACATTTTTCACGGGTATATAAATTTTTTCGTCGCAAATCTCCGCAACTCCTCCGCTGATTCCCGCGCCCTCACTGCCGATGATTACTGCGGATTTCTGCGGGAATTTGAAGCTTGCGAGGTCTTTCGCCGCCTCACTCAATGCCGCGCCGATAATCGCAAAGCCGTGTTGTTTCAATTGCAGTAGCTGTTCCGGCAGGTCGGCGCGGTGGATTGGCAGGCGAAAGGCAGAGCCCATCGCGCTCCGGACTACTTTCGGCGCGTGAATATCCGCACAGGTATCGCCGAGCAAAACCGCATCGACTCCGAACGCATCGCAGTTCCTAATGATTGCGCCGACGTTTCCGGGGTCTTGCACATTATCCAATGCGACGATTCTTGACCCACTATTATATATTGTAGTCATATTTACGGATTTGTCAAGCAGGGCAAGGGTGAAAAAAACACCCTGCGGAGTCTTGGTATCTGAAATATAATGGGCTAAATCGTCGCTTATTATGTCTATATTGCACAAATTTATTGCAAATTCGTGAAATTTACTATTGTTTTTGGAAAATTTTTCAGTTATCAATATTTCTTTTGGGGAAAGTGCGGAATTTACCGCTTCAAAAAATAATTTTTCGCCTTCCGCCACGAACAAACCCGCGCCGTCACGGGCTTTCTTGCTCTGTAACAAATTACGGAACAGCGCGACTTTCGGATTTTGTCGAGAAATTATTATGCTGTTCATTCCGAATCCCCCTCGCCCCGTTTGCGCTTACTCAACATTCCTTTGAAGCAGACGATGAGCGGGACGAGCGTAATCGCGACAAAGCCGCCCGCAAAGCCGTTGCTGTAAAGGTTCAAGCCGTCGTAAACGCTCCCGATGAAAATTGCCAACGAAACGTGCATGAATCCCGCGATAATCCCGCTCACCGCCCCGTATTTGCTTGCAATCGGGGCAAGGCAGGTCGAGAAAAGGATTGCCAAGACGTTTGACGGTGCGGTCGCTTCAAGGTGGTTGAAGTGAGCCGCAATCACGCTCCCCACCATAATCGGAATGGTGTTCTTCAAATTTTTCCCGGCGGCGGCGAACCCCGCGACAGTAAAAGTCGCCCCCAGAATCGGCCCGTTAATCGGCGTACCGAGCAGGAGCATGACACACATGGATATTATGCACATAATTCCTATGTTTATATAGCATGAATTTCGGCATATTGCCAAAAAATCCTCGTCGCGAATGTCACCGAGCTTGACGAGTTTGTGAAGTTTTTTGAAGGCATTGCGAGGCTTGTCCGCGACCAAGCCGAAGACAATCAGCCCGACCGAGATTATCAAGGTCAAGGCGACTAATTCCGCAGTATGAGAGGTGTCCCAGAGACTTTCCGGCAGAATTTCAAGCCCCACACTTTTCATCAATCCCGCCACGAACAACGAGATTAAACCCGCGGCAATACCGCTGTTATACAGGCAGTAGCCGTTATGTATTCTTCTGGACACGTCGCAAATAACGGGGAAGATGAAGCCGATGAAAATCCCGACGGCGTACGCCGCGATGAACCTCCACGCGCTGTAATTCTCGTCGTAGAAGACGATTTCGCTGACTATGGGCGCAATTGCCGCTCCGAACATTGCCAGCGGAAGGTACTCGCCGAAGCTTTCCTTGCGGCTTTTTGCGTAAATCAGCACGCCAAGGCAAATCGGCAGGGAGTTGAAAATGTTTTTGCCGAAAAGCGAAAAGCCGATTGTCAAGAAAAGCGCGGCGATGACCTTGCCGTCGGGTTTTCGCTTGCAACAGATGAGCAGTATCAGGAAGAATAACGTGGAAGCCGCGGCGTTAACCAACGCCGCGCCAAGCCCCGCCAATGCTACGTAATCGGTGACTAAAACGCTCCTCGAAAACGCTATCAGCGCGTATCCGTAAAAAATATCACGGGCATCTTGAAACACAAACGCCGCAATTATTAGCACGGCGCAGATGGCGAGTATTATGTAGTAATCTGTTGAGATTTTGTGTTTTTCGTTCATTATTTTCACCGAATATTGGAGCAGGGCAGGGGCTGAACGCAAAGTTCAGACCACGCCCCGCAATCATCACTCACTCCCAAACTCACTCGCAAGCGCCGTAATCGTCGCCTTTGCGTCGCCGTAAATCATCAGGTTGTTTTTCATGGTGAACAGCTCGTTTTCGATGCCCGAAAAGCCTTTGCCCTTGCCGCGTTTCAGCACGAAAACCGTCTTGGCCTCGTGCGCCTTAATTATCGGCATGCCGTAAATTGGCGAGGTCGTGTCGGTTTCGGCGGCGGGGTTTACTACGTCGTTTGCCCCTACCACGATTGCTACGTCTTGGGTGGGCATTGTGGGGTTGACTTCTTCCATGGTTTTAAGTTGCTCGTAGGGAATATCGGCTTCCGCCAACAGCACGTTCATGTGGCCGGGCATGCGCCCTGCAACCGGGTGCACTGCAAAGCTGACTTCCGCGCCGTTTTCCTCAAGGCGTGCCGCAAGCTCCTTGACCGCGTGTTGCGCCTGCGCCACTGCCATTCCGTAGCCGGGTATGAACACCACGGAAGCGGCGGCCTCGAGTATCAAATAAGCATCTTCGACCGCAATGGCTTTGGGTTCTTCGCCTGTGCCTTTTTTTGACGAAGAAGTCGCGCCGAACCCGCTGAACAGCAGATTGCCGATTGAGCGGTTCATGGCTTTGCACATTATGAGGGTAAGCACCACGCCCGACGCGCCGACTAAACAACCCGCGACGATTAGCACAGTGTTCGAGATTATAAAGCCCGCCATTGATGCCGCAAGCCCCGAAAAGCTGTTCAGCAGCGAGATTACAACAGGCATATCGCCGCCGCCGATTGGGAGTACTACGGTTATACCAAGAATCAACGCGATTGCGGTCAATGCAAGGACTGCGATTAGCTTTGTCCCCTCGTCAATGCCGGGGATTACGTAAATCGCCGCCCCCGCGACTGCAACCAAGAGCAGAAACAGGTTTATGGCTTTTTGGCCCTTGAAAAGAATTGCTCGCCCTGTGATTTTTTCCGAGAGCTTGCCCCACGCCAAGACCGAGCCTGTAAAAGTTATCGCGCCTATGAGGATTGTTAAGCCTGTTGCGGTTGAGGTGACAAGTTCTTCGCCGGTCGGATTCTTGAGGAATTCCGAGAAAGCAAGCAACAGTGAAGCAAGGCCGCCGAAGCCGTTGAATAATGCGACGAGTTCGGGCATACCGGTCATCTTGACCTTCTTCGCCCAGACAATGCCGATTACAGAGCCGACTGCGATTGCCAAGCCGCACCATAAGTAGCCGTTTTGGTACCAGTCGGTGGTCCATGTGCCGAGGACTTCTTTTTCGCAGAAGACCGCGATTACCGCAATCAGCATACCGAGCGCGGACAGGAAGTTCCCTTGCCGTGCGGTTTTAACTTTACCTAATTTTTTTATACCTAATATAAAGAAAACACAGGCGACTATATAAGCTAAGTTTATAATCAAGACTCTTTACCCTCTTTCTTTTTATCATTCTTCGCAGTGAACATGCCCAACATTCGGTCGGTGATTAAGTAGCCGCCTACCACGTTTATTGCGGCGAAGACGATTGCCAAGAAGGACAGAATCATGCCGAGGGTTCCCGTGGCTTGAATGGCGCAGATTGCCAACGCGCCGACGATGGTTATGCCCGAGATGGCGTTTGTGCCTGACATTAGCGGGGTGTGCAACTGGGATGGGACTTTTGAAATCAGCTCTACCCCTAAGAATGCGGCGATTACGAAAATGAATACTAATAGGATAATTTCCATTTTTTTCTCCTTTTTTGAATAATTATTTGTTTTTGTGGGGGTTTGTGGGCGGTGTGTCGGCAGGGGGCAGGGGGTCTGTGTCTGCGCCGCCGCAAAGGACTGCCAGCCCGCCACACAGGCTGTTCAGACTCCACTTTCTCGATTGCAAACTTACAAGTTCACGACTTGACGGGTATCATCTGCATAAATAGTCTGCACTCGCATAAGGGCTTGTGCTACTTACTAACGGTTCGGCTCGTGAAAGTTAAACTTTATCAAGCGTAGAACGCGGGCGTGCAGTCCTTTGCGGCGGCTCAGACACAGACCCCCTGCCCCCTGCCGACACACCGCGGTTGACCCTACAGGAATTTCTCATGAATTATTTTGAAATCGTTGGTAATTAGACAACCATTGATAATTTCGTCGGTTGTGTCAAGTACGAGCGATTTTGTTTCGGTGTTGAAGAAATGCGTTAGGAATGCGGTTATGTTGCCTGAGAACATGTCTGATGCGTCTTTGGGAATGTACCGCTCTAAGCTGTCGCCGCCGAGGATTAGCACGCCGTTGTCGGTGAGGACTTCCTTTTCGGGGTTTGAGCCTTCTACGTTGCCGCCCGTTTTCACCGCCATGTCGATTATAATCGAGCCCGGCTTCATCTGCGCCGTCATTTCTTTTGTGACCAAGACGGGGGCTTTTCGGCCGAAGACTTTTGCGGTTGTAATTACAATGTCCGACTGCATACAGGCTTTGGTTTGGGCTTTGCGCTGGATTTCGACCTGCTCGGGGGTGAGT
>WRMK01000161.1 GCA_009777155.1 Oscillospiraceae bacterium | reverse complement strand
GCCACGTTCTGCGCCGTAACACTCAGCCAGCCTTTTATCGAGGGGTGTCCTTCGAGTATGCGCCGCTTGTTCATCGCGATTAGAAAGACTTCGTTGATGCAATCCTGCAAGTCGTGTTCGCTAATCCCGCCGCGTGTCTTCATCACATAAAGTATCGAGTTTTTCACGGTGTCGTAATACTCCGCCCCCGCATAAAGCGTCTCGATAAAATCCGTCTTCACGAAGAACATCCCCCTTTCTTGTTGATAATTTGGTCGGTTGCAAGACCCGCTATTTCACGGGCGGGCAATGCCCGCCCCTACATATGGCGATTTGATTTTATATTTTATCTACATGTTGTGCGGCAGAAAGTTTCATGGAGTTAGGGGGGGCAGAGGGGGGTAGTAGGGGTCTATGTCTGCGCCGCCGCTTTGAAACGCACGCCCGCCACACAAACCGTTCAATCCCCGCAACATCGACAGCGAGTTTTCCCCTTGGCGACTTATGGGTTCGCAATACATTAAAAGTCTACCCTCATAAAGGGTTCTTCTATCTACAAAATCTTAGGGACGAGAGAGTTAAGTCTGAGCAAGTGTAAACGCGGGTCGTGCAGTTTCAAAGCGGCGGCGCAGACATAGACCCCTACTACCCCCCTCTGCCCCGACTGCCACCCCATACTCGCAAAAATTTTGCTGTATGTAGTGAGTTTCGCAATCACCTATGTCAATATTTCAGCACGATTACGCCCTCTGCCGCCTTTTCCGCATAACCCCCACCACGTCCTTCACAAACTCAATATCCGTGTCGGTCAACTCGCCGGGGAAAACCATGTGTCGGCGGTTTTTGTCCCTATGCAATGTCAGGTAATCGTCCCTGCCGAGCAGATAATCGGCAGACACGCCGAAGTGATTAGCCGCCGCAAGCAGAATGTCAATCGCGGGTATGGAAATCCCCGCCTCATACCTCGTAATCATCTGCCGCGTCGTCCCCAGCACCTCCGCCAAGTCGGTCTTCGACATCAGGCTATCTTCTCTAAGCTCGTAAAGCCGCTCGTTAAACTTCATCGTTACACTCCTTATTACACTTTACCCTTATCTTCCAAGTATACAACATCTTTCGCCATTTTTCAACCCACTTTACACAAAACGTGCATATGAAGTACGCGGCGTACTTCATATGCACGTTTTGAAGAATTTGTCATATTTTGGCGATTATTTATACGAGTAACTCGTATACGGAGGTAAGAGCGCATGAGTGTAGGGAAGATGATAAAGCAAGCCCTTGAGATACGCGGCATGTCGCAGACCGAGCTTGCCGCTAAAGTCTCAATTCCTTTGTCTACCTTGAACGGCTATATCATGGGGAAACACGAGCCGAGCGTGAGTAAGATGAGGGCCATTGCCGACGTTTTAGAGGTCTCGATGAATTACCTGCTCGAGATTGACGAGGTGAACACCCTGAGCGAGGACGAGTTGTACCTAATCCTGACCTACAGGACGCTCGATGAAGTCAAGCAACGCGCGGTGTTGCGGTATGTTAAGGGAGTGGGGTTGTGGTAGGGTTAGTCTTTCTTAGTCAAGAAATACGTCCCGACCCCGAAGACCACCGCCAAGACCACCGATATTGCTCCCTCAAAATCGAGCGTAAACCCGGGGTAGATAAGGAACACAGAGCCGCACATGAAGCCTAAAATCGCGCAGTAGACTTTCTGCGAGTATGATTTTAGAAGCCGTTTTATAAGCTTAATGCCCGACAAAGTCCCGACGACCCCGCCAAGCACCAACACCGCCAACACAAGCAGGTCAAACGCCGCAACCGCATCAAGGTAAACCCGGTAAATCCCGAGCGCCAACATCATTACAGAACCGCCTAACCCCGGCACCAACATTGCAATCGCGCTCACAAACGCCGAAAAGAAGACCCACAAGAGCAACGCGGGCGACGTCCTGCCGAGCTGTTCAAGGCTGCTGTTCGTGCTTAAATCGCCGCCCAAAAACGACAGGAACAGCATAAAGGCGAGCGCGACTATAAAAATTGCAATATTGGATAAACTGACCCTTATCACCGCCCCCGACTTGTCGGGAGTGGTGTTTAGTTTGAAAATACATCTACGGAATCGGGGAAAACGAAGCCTTTCGTTAACTCCTTGTTGTAGATGGACAAGGGGGAAAATTGGGTTTGCGGCCTTTCGGAACATCATGGGGATACACCCCAGAATCATTCCCATGAAGCTGAAGTAGACGATTTCGGCGTGGCTTTCGACCAAGATTGACAGCAAAATGCTCAACCCGAACAGCCCGCAAGCACCGCCAAATAAAATCAACAGCAGTAACTTAAAATGCTTCTTGATATTGGCGACACTCGCCGATTCAAAGAAGTCTTCGTAGATATTAAACAGCACAAAAGTAGTCCCCCCGCTTATCGGGAGCGGGCTGAACATGCCGTAAACCAAGCCGAATAGTAGACCTTTGGAGTAAGTGATAGTAATTTCCCCTAACTGTGTTTAATTTTAGACGATTGCGAAACTCATACATACCGCAAAATTTTTGCAAGTGTGAGGTGGCAGTCGGGGCAGAGGGGGGTAGTAGGGGTCTATGTCTGCGCCGCCGCAAAGTAGCCGCAGGCCCGCGTTCTACGCTTGATAAAGCTTAACTTTCTCCCCCTCAAGACTTTTTAAGAAACACAAGCCTATAGGCGAGGGGAAACTTGCAATAGACAGCAAACCTATTAAGTCGTGAACTTGTAAACTCGCAATCGAGAGAGTGGAGTTTGAACGGTTTGTGTGGCGGGCTGGCGGCTACTTTGCGGCGGCGCAGACATAGACCCCTACTACCCCCCTCTGCCCCCCACAAAGTCCATGAAACTGTAGGCGCAGTATGTAGGGGCGCGCATTGCGCGTCCGCTAAACGGCGAGCTTCGCAATCGTCTAATATTTAGAGCCTATCCAACAATAATTAGCGCACATCTTTTCGGCGTATTTTTCGCCATACTGCGTTAAAATTTTTCGCAATGCACAAAGCATTACTCAAAATTTTGCCTTGTCTGACAAAAAATTCGCTCGAAAATATGCACGCGAATTATTGTTGGATAGGCTCTTAACTCAAAATAACAACAACCATCGACGCCAAACCAAGCAAGATGAGCACCTTTTGCCACAGTGCGTACTTCGGCAGGCGTATGCCCGAAATCATCAGCAGACCCACCGCAAAGTAAGCGGCAATGCAGACCCACTCGGGCAGGCCGTACATCACCACCGACCAAACCCCCATCATCGCAAACATCATTCCGCCCGGCACAGGCAACCCTATGAAATAGTCGTGCTTTTTTGCGGGCGAGATGTTGTAAAACGCCAGCCGCCACATGCCGCAGGTGCAGTAGAAAATCGAGGCGGCGATGACAAGCAAGCTGTTCCCCAAAAACGCAAGCAGAATCAAAACCGGCAAAACACAGCAGGAGAAGAAGTCGGTCAGCGAGTCTAACTGTTGCCCAAAGCGGGTTTTCTGGTTTAATTTGTTGGCGAAGAACCCGTCGAGCAAGTCCATGCTCACCGCAAAGAACAGCGAAATCAACACCGCGCGCAAATCCTTTTCCGCTACATAAAAGCAAGCGGAAATAACGAATACCAATCCTATTGTGGTGATAATGTTAGGTACGTTTATGTACCTCAGCGCAGGGAAGAATTTCTTCACGGTTTGTATCAGTCCTTTCGAGTAATGCAGAAATAATAATGCAGAATGCAGAAATGGTTATACCCCCAAAATTTCGCCCACACCCACCACAGACTCAAACCCCTTCCGCGACTGCTCGGTGAGCGGGTTTGCGGGGGTGAATCTGCCTTCTTGGAAGAATACGAGAATGAGCGAGCCGCCCGGCTTAAAGTAGCTTCCGCACTGCCCTCGGCGGACTTTGTCGCCGTTTTTGAAGCAGTGGGCGATACTGCCCACGAAAGTCGCGCCGACTTCCACGATTGCAACGCTGCCGAAATTGCGGGTTTTGTACAGGATTAATGCGCGTTTGTTCTGGCAATAGAGCCGCGCAATTTGTTTCACCGCGATGGGATTAACCGAGTGCAGGTCGCCGTTTATGAGCTTTGAGGTGATGATTTTGCCGTCGTCAAAAAAGTGCATGCGGTGGTAATTTGCGGGCGCCAATCTGATTTTCAGCATAGTGCCGCCGTTATAGGCGGCTGCGAGTTTCTCGCTCCCGAACAGTTCCCGAAGTGTGAAATAACTGCCCTTTGCGGCGATTACGAAATCGCTGTTGAGGTCGGCGAACACTGTCGCTAACCCCTCGCAGGGTGAGCCTAAAACGCGGTGTTCGGCGGGGAACGCGATGCCCGATTTTTCACGTGTGAAGAAGTCGGTAAAGCTGTCGTAATCCCATTTACAGCCACGCATATCTATGTTGTACCGTCGTATAAATTGCGGGATTTTGCGTGCGGAAAACCCCGTGTTGCAGTAATGGCCGTATAGCCTGCTCAAGGATTTGCGCTTGATTAAATGCGACAAAGACGCGCCGCCCACGGGGTTTTCGTAGATGAAACGCAGAAGGCCCTCGGCGCAGATATTTTCCGGCTCGTAGTTGCCGCGGTTGTAAATCCAATTGGCATCGTTGATATTACACATAGGCAGACTCCTAACAATAATATATAGTCGGTCAGTTCAAGAATAGTCTTGTCTTTGCGGTCTTTTTGCCGCCATACTGCGTTAAAATTTTCCGCAATGCACAAAGCATTACGAAAAATTTTGCCTTGTATGACGACAAAAATCCTCGCAAATCCTTCGCCCATTCTTGAACCGACC
>WRMK01000160.1 GCA_009777155.1 Oscillospiraceae bacterium | reverse complement strand
TACCCTGCCGCAGTGCGAGTACTGTTTCGGGAACAGAGCTGAAATGCACTTGCACTGCATCGGGTATGTTTTCGTTTAAAATCGTATCCCATATTGAACCCGTTATGATTGCAAAAGATTTTCCCGCAAAGTCTTCCGCACGAAAAACATCTTGTTCAGAAAGAGGGTCTGCGTTTTCGTTTGTTTCGGCATTCTCTTGCGCTACCGTATTCGAGTTGGGGTTGCAACCCGCTCCCGCAAGAAGAACCAAGACTAAAACACTCGCCGCAATTGTTTTTGTAACTTTGTTTAGCATAAACACATCATCCCTTCTCTACATTATACCGTCTGTCTTTTCACCAATTCATAAAACTCACCCTTTTTCTCCATGAGTTCGTCATACCCGCCTTCTTCAACAATCTTCCCTGCATCCAACACGATGACTTTATCGCAACCTTTTATGGTCGAAAGTCTGTGTGCGATGATAACTCTGGTCGCTTTAAGAGTGGCAACCGAATCGGCAACGTGCTTTTGCGTGATGTTATCAAGCGCACTCGTCGCTTCATCAAAGAAAATCAGTTTAGGTTTGGAAATAAGCGCGCGTGCAATAAGAATCCGCTGACGTTGCCCGCCCGACACTCAGCCGCCGCCTTCCGCAATCATGGTGTGCATTCCCATAGGCATTTCGCGTATGTCCTGCGCAATCCCAGCCATTTCGGCGGCTTCCCATGCATCGTCGAGGTTTTTCCATGGCGCGGTTACGACTATGTTTGAGAAAATCGAACCTGCCATGAGCTTACCGTTTTGCAAGTCAACACCGATACACTGCCGCAACGCGCGTAAATCAAGACTTTCCAAACTGTGACCGTCATAGTAAATCGCACCTGTTTCAGGCTTTTCAAAGCCGAGCAAAAGCCGTAAAAGTGTTGACTTTCCGCAACCTGTCTTACCTACAATCGCCAAATACTCGCCCGGACGGACTTTCAGGGTAATATCATCGAGTATCAACGGGCCGTCTTTGCTGTACTTGAATGAAACATTGTTCATTTCCATCTGCCCCGACAATGCCGCAATCTGCTTTTTGTTTTCTTGAGTTTCGGGTTCCGTTTCCATTAACGGGCGTACCATTTCAAGGTTTACTTTCACGTCCGTGAAAGTCTGCGCCAAACCCGACAACATCATAATCGCCCCCGACAATGCACCGTAAGCCGCCATAAACGCTAAATAATCCGCCGCATTTATCCCGGAAGCTCCCGCCGCAAAATAAAGCAAAATTGAACCACCGAGAGAAATTACAAGGTTAATCGGCTCTAACAAACGCAAGAACATCGGTGGCGAGTAAGTAAGCTGCCCTACTTCTTTATATCTGTTCGCCCACTTTGCGAATGCACGCTTTTGCGCACCCGTCAACTTTATTTTCTGTATACCCGAAATCAGCGCAAACAACAATGCCGACAGTTTCGCCGATGCTTTCATGCGTTTGCGTGATATTTTCATTTGCAATATTGTAGTCAAAACCGACATAGCGAGCATTGCGAAAATAATCACGAACGCAGGAGCTACCATTGCGGGGGCGTATTGGTTCATCTGGAACAGATACACGAACGAGAACAACGCCGTAAGCCCCGTTGACATTACAGTGTTGGAAATGGTTTCGCACAGTCCCGTCAAGCACTGCATACGGCTTGCGACTTCGCCCGCCGGATAGTCCTTAAAAAACGTAACAGGCAAAGACAGTACCCGCATCATAGCCGCATTTTGCACACGGATAAACAGCATGGAAAATCGCGTAAGTACAAGGCTTCGCGCTAATCCGAATAAAATTGAACCGATTGCGGCACCGCCCAGCAGGAATCCGACAGCGAGAATGTTAGTCTTAATCCCCGATGGTATAACCGTTCCGTAAAGCTGACTGTTCACATACGGAGTAGCAAGCCCCAACAGCGATACAATCAAGCTGATAATCATGACGTAAACAAAATCCGAAACACGCAGGTTTTTCACCATGAACATCGCCAAATCCACTAAATGCAATTTCTTTAACGCAAACGGCTTGTAAAAGCAAAACGCATCCTCGCTTATATTTTTTGCAGTTTTTTTATTAACTTTGATTTTCTTGCCGTCTTTGCCGCGATAAGCGTAGCCGCCCGCTTTCCCCGGGAGCAATGCAACAGGCTCACCGTCAACTGTGCAACCAAAGAACGGGTCTACCGAATCGGTCCACCATTCGCCTTTGAGCTCCACGCGCCGCCGCATCGCACCTGACGGGCGAAGCATATACTCAATCCGCGCTTCCGGGTCGGTTACGGTTTCGGGAACTTCGGGAGTTTTTAGTCTGAGGTAGCTTAGTATTTCGCTAACCGCATCGGCAATGTCCGATTCTTCGGTTTTCGGGTTCTTGTACAAAATCGACATCAAATCGCCGAATGCGTTCTCAAACATTATTTCATCGCCGGTTTTGCGATTTTCAAGCTGTTCATCAAATATGTTAATCTCTTTCAAATTTTCCACCCCCTCTTTTATTCCGTTGCGACAAGTTCGGTATACTTGCCGCCTTTTGCGAATAATTCCTCGTGCGTTCCGCGTTCAACAACATCGCCTTTTTCAAGCACGATAATCTCGTCACAATCACGCACGGTAGATAGTCTGTGTGCTATGACAATGCAAGAGCATCCAAGCTCGCGAATATTATTCATTACCGTTTCTTCGGTCTTCGCATCAAGCGCGCTTGTCGCTTCGTCAAGTACAGCTATTACCGGCTCTTGCGCTAACACCCGCGCTATTTCAAGGCGTTGACGCTGACCTCCCGAAAAGTTCTTGCCGTTTTCTGCGACAACCTGATTATACCCGCCTTGACGTGTTACAATCGTTTCATGAATATCGGCATCACGCGCCGCAAGAATAACGGCATAGTCTTCGATTGACGGGTCCCACATCCGTATATTTTCTGCTACTGTATCTTCAAATAAAGTCACTTCTTGGTCAACCATTGAAACGGAACTTCTGAAAGAATATTCGTCTATTTCAGTCCGCTTTTTTCCGCCAAAAGTGATTTCACCTTCCCACGGTTCATACAATCCCGTGACTAACTTAGCGAGCGTTGACTTACCAGAACCGGACGCGCCGACTATTGCAACCGATTTCCCCGGTTTTAATTCAAGCGAGAAATTTTTAATCAGCGGCGGAGACAGCTTGTTATATCCGAAAGTTATGTTGTCGATTTTCAGCGAACCCGACAATTTGCCCGCCGTCCCCTCCGCAAATTGAGGCTCGGTCTTGTAATTTATAACGTCCTCAATCCGTTCCATGTTAGTACGCATCATGGTAAAGCTTTGCGCCACTCCCGAAAGCTGTCCTACAGGTGCTAAGAACGAACCTAAGAATCCTTGAAACGCCGCCATTGTACCGATTGTCATATAGCCGTCCATAATAAACATAACACCAATCATCATTACAACAATATTGAGGATTTGCCCGATTACTTGCGGAACAAGCCCGAATTTCATCTGGAAGCGTTGCCCCGCCATTGCGGCATTGTGTTGTTTCGCCAAATACCCCGAATAACGCTCGAAAATCCCGCCTTCCGCGCCGGAGGCTTTGATTGTTTCAATCATGTCAATACTCGACATGGTAATCGAACCTAAGTTACCGCCTGATGCCTGACTGAGTCTTGCAAATGCCACGCTTTTCTTCGCCATGTACTGCGACAGTACCATGTTCAACACCGCCGACGATATTCCGATAGCCGTAAGAATAGGGTTATACTGCAACAGCATAATGAAGTAGAACACCATAAGCCCCATGTTGATTATGATAGGCGATAACTGCGAAATCAACATACTTGCAATACCCTCGTTTGAGGCTTGCCGCATGAGAATATCACCAGCGTAACGCTGTGAGAAAAATTCCATAGGCAACCGCAAAACGTGCCATAAAAATTCCGCATTCGCCGTGACTGCGAATTTCCCCTCCATACGCAATCGGTATATAGCGTTGATGACCGATAATACTAACCTCACTACAAGGGCAATCAGCATTGCCATAACAAACGGTATAAGCCACGAACGGTTTGTACCCGACAGAATGTCATCCATGAATATCCGTGTGAACACAGGATTTAGTATGTCTATCAAAGAGGCGAAAACACCCATTAAAAATACGAAAGCAAACGCAGTCAACGTGCCTTTCATTCGTTTCATTGCGAAACCCATAACACTTCGCGGTTTACCTTCGGGGACGAATTCTTCGGTTGGTTCAAACGTCATAACTATTCCGGTGAATGATTTGTCAAATTCTTCAAGCGATACTTCAGTTGTACCGCGCCCCGGGTCGTTGATTACCGCACACTTTTTCTTAAAACCGTTCAGCACTACAAAGTGATTGAAATTCCAGTGTATTATCGCCGGTAGTTTCAAGTTTCGGAGTTCGGACGGTTCCATGCGATAAGCGGTAGGTTTCATTCCGTATGAAACCGCGGCGCGGTAGATATTACGTGCGTTACAACCGTCACGCGATACCCCGCAATCGGCGCGGACTTGCTCTAACGGAATCCATTTTTTGTAATATGCCAACACCATGCACAATGAAGCTGCGCCGCACTCCAACGCCTCCATTTGCATGATGAAAGGGACTTTTAAAATTTTTTTGGGTAAAACTTTTTTTGGGTTTTTGGATTTCTCGGTATTCTCGAATTTTGTGAGCTTTTCGGCTTTTTCCGGTTTTTCGGCTTTTTCAATAATTTTAGACAACTAAATCACCCCCTACCTAAACATCAACTCAACCGGCTTACGTTCTGCGGTAATCACCGTCAGAATGCAAGTAG
>WRMK01000159.1 GCA_009777155.1 Oscillospiraceae bacterium | reverse complement strand
CGGGCATACGATTAATGCGGTGGCGCAGACATAGACCCCGTGCACTGCACCCACCCCCTGCCGCCCACGCACTGCACCGACCCCCTACCGCCCATTAAACTCCTAAGGAGTAAAAAACACGAAAGGAAGATTTAACATGGCTATGCAACAATGCGCGAACGGTCACGTCTACGACGACCAAAAAAACCCCGTCTGCCCCTACTGCACCGGAAGCGGAAATGTAGGTGTGGCAAGGCCGCTGAACGGTAATATTCCACAAGGGGGTAATGCGCCACTCGGCGGCAACGCACCGCCTTTCCCGAAGACCGCGCCCTTGCAAAACAACCCCGCGCCTTTCCCGAAAACCTCGCCTGTGGCGGCTTCGGCAATCCCGAAAACTATGCCGCTCGACAACCCCGAGACCAACAAAACAATGGCACTTAATCTAAACGAAAAAGGCATCGACCCTGTTCGCGGCTGGCTGATTTGCACAGACGGCGCGAAAAAAGGCAAGGACTTCAGGATTTGCGGCGAGAAGAATTTCATAGGTCGGCTGAAATCCAACGACGTCTGCCTTGATTTTGACGACAGCATTTCAAAGGAAGCAAACGCAATTATCAGCTACGACAGCCGCCACAACAAGTTCTTCATTCAACAGGGCGAGGGCAAAAATAACATCTATGTCAACGAGAATCTTCTGCTTGCCCCGATTGAATTGAGCGATTACGATGTAATCGAAATCGGCAAGACTAAGTTGGTTTTCCGTTCACTCTGCAACGATAGTTTTAAGTGGGAGTGAGGCTGAAAATAAATCTACAGAAGCGGGGAAAACGAAACTTTTCATTTACCCGTTGATATAGATGGACAATGGGGAAAATATGAGTTTATTTAGACGAAAAAAGAAAATCGCCGCCGAGGTGATACCGCAAAAACAGCAAGGCGTCAAGATGTCCCTTGACGGCGAGCGGTTTTTGACGGTCAAAATCGGCAACAGCTCTCACCCGGGCGCACGTGAGTATCAGGAAGACTCGTTCGGGTATTCGGGCATTGTGGACAGTGAGGTCATTAGCGAAAGGGGCTTCGCGGCTGTATTAGCCGACGGCATGGGCGGGCTTGACAACGGCAGGGATATTTCAAGGTACGTCGTTTCGTCGTTTATTACGATGTTTGAGCAACTTGATTATACCTCGGATTTCCCGCCGCAACTTGAAGATATTGCCGTGAAAATCAACGATGAAGTTTGCAAGAATTTCTCGACCGGTGGCAAGAGCGGCGCGGGTTCAACCTTGGCGGCGGTCTTCGTCTACAAGGCAAAGCTTTTCTGGGTCTGCATTGGCGACAGTCGGCTGTATCTCTTGCGGGGTAACGCCTTACTCGCCGCAAATGAAGACCACGACTATTTCAATCAGCTGTTGACCGAGAATTTAAGCGGCGAAATGACTATGGACGAGATACACGCCGAAGTCCAGAAAGACAACCTCACAAGCTATATCGGGAACCCCGAACTTCCGCATATTGACAGCAATAAAAGGGGCTTTTCGATTTGCAAGGGGGACAGCCTCGTCCTATGCTCGGACGGCATTTACAACGGCATTTCGGCCGCCGAAATAGTGGGTTTATTAAGCGAGTATGAACCGCAAAAGGCAAGCGAAAAGACAGCGGAAGCTGTATTAAATCAGAATCTTGAGGGGCAAGATAACTTGACTGTAATGGTTATAAAATTTGAATAGGGGGAAAATAAAATGTTAAAAAGAAAGTTAGCGGCATGTTTAATTATGGTGGCAATTTTATTGTCATTGTCCGGGTGCGGTTTGGTTACTGTGAGCGGGCCGGGTTCGGTTGAGGCGGCGAAGGATAGCGTTGTGTTTATTCTCGCAACCGACGACTACGAGGGCACAATGTACAGGGGAACCGGCTTTGCAATCGGCGAAGTGGGCAAACCGGTGCAGTACATAGTGACAAATTCCCATTGCGTGTTGGACGATTATGGGTACAAACTCAGCGTGCAGGTTTATTTTTCGGTCGCCGCAAATAGTTTTATGGTGGCTGAAATTCTTTGGGTGGACACGAGCAAAGACTTGGCGGTTTTAAGGCTTCCCGAGCCGACTACCGAGCGTTCGGCGGCGGTTCTCTGCCCCGAAAGTCAAGTTAATCTTTCGGGCGAGTTTTGGGCTTTGGGGTTCCCTGCGGCGACCGATTTTGCCGACGATTTCAGAGCCTTTGACAAGAACAGTATCGCCCAAACACGCGGCGGTATTCAGCGCAAAACAAGGGTCTTCAACGTCGATGTTTATCTGCTTGACCTTGCCATACATCAGGGCAATTCCGGCGGGCCTTTGGTTAATGCGAAAGGTGAAGTGGTCGGGATAAATACCTTTGGTATAACCGACCCGAGCTCAGGCGTGGAGGCGTTGTACGCCGTCTCGATTGACGAGCTGATACGCAACATGAGAAGCGATATACCGTACACCGCAGTCGGCGATATTAACGTCACGATGGTGGTTGTATTGGCGGGCGCGGCGGCGGTTTTGTTAGTTGCACTTGCGGTAATTTTCGCTGTGATGAGCAGTAAAAAGAAAAAGCCGGCTGTGTCAAGCGGGGCGCACGCAATGGCGATTCAACAAGTAGTCCCGTCTGCCGATAAGTCGGATATTGCGAAGACTTACGTCAGAGGTGTCAACGGATATTTTGCGGGCAGGAAGTACGAAGTCGGCAGGAAAATCATCATCGGGCGTGACAGCGGCAAGTGCACAATCGCGCTCCCGCTTGACGCGGCGGGCATCAGCGGCGTGCATTGCGAGGTCACGTTTGACGGCTCTACGGCTTACTTGCGCGACCTCGGCTCGTCTTACGGGACTTTCTTGGCAAGCGGTAAAAAGCTTGAAGCGAAAGTGCCCGTGCGGATAATCGACGGTGAAAAATTTTATGTCGGAAGCGAAGATAATACCTTTGAATTTTTGATGTAGGGGCTTAATATGAACACTCTGAATTTTAATATTTATTCTTACACAAATCAAGGTGCAAGGGATTACAACGAGGACTCCTGCGGGTGTTGGCAGGAGTCCGAGCGGGGCGTGTTCGTCGTTGCGGACGGTTTGGGCGGACACGGTCACGGCGAGGTTGCGTCCGAGTTGGCGGTGGATTATATCCTAAGCGAAACACAGCGGGATTTCGACATAAGCGACACCGCGCTACTGGGCTTGATGAACAGTGTAAACAAAGCCGTCATCGAGCGTCAGGCCAATGACCCCACACTAAAAAACATGCGGACTACTATTGCAGTCGGCATGTTTGATGATGGCATTTTTAAGTATTTCAACGTCGGGGACAGCCGCATTTATTACTTCAAAAACGGTTGCCTTTACGCACAATCGAAAGACCACAGCGTGCCGCAGATGTCGGTGGATTTGGGCGAGATTACGCCGGAAGAAATCCGCTACAGCGACGACAGAAGCAAGTTGCTGAAAGTAATCGGCGACACCGAAAATCTTAGTATAAAAAAAATCGAGCCCGAAATAAAAATCGAAAACGGCGACGCTTTTCTGATTTGTTCGGACGGGTTTTGGGAGTACGTTTTTGAAACTGAGATGGAATTTGACCTCATCAAGTCCGAGTCGGCCCGGGAGTGGTGCGAGTTTATGTGCAAGCGGCTTTCGCGCCGCGTTACGGGGGGGAATGATAATTTTACGGTGGTTTGTGGGGGGTGGGGGTGATTGCGAGGCGGATTTCCTATTGCGAAGCACGCTGTTTTGCGGAATTGCTTTTTCAATAGCCATAACCGTTAATTTTATTAAAAACAGGTGTTTTATATACAATGGGTTTATTTAATGTTTGTAGGACATAAATAGGTATTAAGCATTTTATTACGTTGAGAATTAGGTGCTAACAATGTTGTGGCTTTTATTTCCTTGTACACTTCCTCACGGCAACGCCGCTGTCGTCGATTCGATAAATCGCAGTGTCATCGGTCATTCGAGTGTTTTGCGACTTATACATCGTGTAGTAATAACTCGCATAAAAGTAGTCAGTCTCGCGCCCACCTTCTTTATTATACTGGTTTTGATATTTTTTTCTACTTTATTATTCCGATGTTTTTTTGGAAACCTCCCAGCCCCGCGAATTTTGTACTGGATTTCCGCTTCACGCAGGAGCAAATTAAACTTAGCGGCGGTCATTCCGTAATCTTTTGCGATAATTGACACCGGAATATCATCGTCGTAGCCCATAATAACATCGCAGTAACCGCTTTCGGCACAAGCACCCAACCTGCTGTTGCAATTTCAACCGCTTGTTACGCTCATCATTCAGCACGTTGAAAAAATCGACGGCTTTATCTGTCAAACATCATATACTATCCCACTCTTTCAACACAGCAACATCAATTAATTTCCCTTCTTCATCGAAAGCGTAGAAAACAGAGACATCACTCCTAAAAATCATATGATATTTTCCTATATAAACCTCCATTGATTTTACACCGATAATATTTTCTTCTTTTGATGTTCCTCCTCTGGAAGGGCGTCCATTAATGTAAGTATAACCTCTTTCGTAAATTGAATTAATATCCCATAATAAATGACCTTCTGTTACTTTAATAACTCTATCTATATCTGTGCCGATAGGCGTTAAAATCAACATATATGTTCTTATAAACCAATTCGGCATTCTTACAGGATTAATTATATTAATAACTATAATACATATTAATATAAGGGTCTTGACAAGATTAGAGTAATGTGATATACTCTAATCGAGGTTAAGACTTATGAAAAACAAGTATATTTACCGTTCAAAAATTTCAGAAGCGAAATTCAGAGAGATATTACGCTTGTTTTTGC
>WRMK01000158.1 GCA_009777155.1 Oscillospiraceae bacterium | reverse complement strand
TTTTTCCGCAATGCACAAAGCATTACGAAAATGTTTGCCTTGTCTGACGAAAAATTCGCTCAAAATCTGCACAAATCGGATAGTGTCAACAAGCTCCAATTGTACAATATTAACAAACCGCAGGCTTATGTAAGCCTGCGGTTTGTGGATTTCGCTGAATTTTAAGTAGCCATATTTTGCGCTAATAACGCCGCAATTGCATCATCAGACATCTTCTCGCTTGACGGGGAGGGCGCGGGCGTTTCCACGACCGCACTCTGCGCCAACATAGCCGCAATTGCATCATCAGACATCTTCTCGCTTGACGGGGCAGGGGACGGCGCGGGCGTTTCCACGGCCATACTCTGCGCCAACATCGCCGCAATCGCATCATCGGACATCTTCTCGCTTGACGGTGCAGGGGACGGTGCGGGCGTTTCCACGGCCGCACTCTGCGCCAACATCGCCGCAATTGCATCATCAGACATCTTCTCGCTTGACGGCTCGGGCGCGGGCGTTTCCACGGCTGCACTCTGCGCCAACATCGCCGCAATTGCATCATCGGACATCTTCTCGCTCTCGGTATCGGACGGCGGCGGCGAGGTCGTTACCGGCGTTTCAACGGCGTTTTCGGCAGCTTCCGCGCTGTTTTGCGCCAACATTGCCGCAATATCGTCCACCGACAATTTTCCGTCGGCAGTCGGCATATTTTTCGACAGCTCCTCGACCATTGCCTTCTCGACTTCGGGGGTGAAAGGCGGGGGCTTTTCGCGCTCGGCGGCGGCGGCAAGCTGCTTTTGATAGGCCCGCTCGTAGTAGGAAAGGTACTCATGGAGGGCGTACTTGTGGGTAATATTCTCGTTCTCAAACCGGAGCCAATACTTGTCCCCCGGCAACATTCCGCGGGTTTTGCGGATAATATTATAGATATGGTACTCATAAATCTCGAACCGCTCCAATTCCATGGCGGTATAAGGGGTCTTGTCGGGGAAGACCCTGCTTGCGAATAGGAAGTAAATATCGTTGATAGTCAGCGGGCGGGTTACACTCGTGAGAATTTTCTCGTTTGAGTTGGGGTTAAAGCTGTAATCGACCACGCCCGCATCGGAAATCGAGTACTCCGCAAGCAGGGTATTGCCCGACAACAGCTCAAACACAAGCGGGAAAGGAATCTCAAAAGGCTCCGGATTCACCATATTGTAAGTATTATGTTTAATAATCCTCATAATTTTTAGCACCATGCCGCCCACACTCGGTAATTCGTAGAATTACACGGCATAGGAACACGCCTTCCTGTAATTATTTGCCCTTGACGACTTGCTTTTTCGGGTGATATTCTACCGTTCGTTTTTATTATAACATAAAATACTTGCAATTGCAAGAGTTTTATGCTATACTATATTAAAAAGAAAAAATATTTTTTAATTTCAGAAAGGTAAAGGGATTTATGGTACAAAAGTTAGAATCATACTCGGAAGTGACCGAAGACATTATAAAATTGTCTGAGCAGGTTACGGGGAACATGAGGATTGAACCCGAATTATACACAAAATACGACGTAAAGCGCGGTTTGAGGGACATTAGCGGCAAGGGGGTACTCGCGGGATTGACAAATATTGCCGAAGTTAAGTCCTACGTAATCGACGACGGGGACATGATTCCCTGTGAGGGCAAGCTGTTCTACCACGGGTACGACATTGACGAGTTGGTGAAAGGCTTTGTGCGGGACAAGCGTCACGGCTTTGAGGAAACGATTTACCTGTTGCTTTTCGGGCAACTGCCGACACCGGAGCAATTGCGATTTTTTAACGAACTCATGGTGGCATACCGCGAGCTCCCGCCGAGTTTCACCCGCGACGTCATTCTGAAAGCGCCGAGCCGCGACATGATGAACTCGCTTGCAAGGAGCGTTTTGACCCTTTATTCCTACGATGAGAAGGCGGAGGACATCTCGATTGCGAACGTCTTGCGGCAGTCGATACAGCTGATTTCGCTGTTCCCGAGGCTGTCGGTCTACGCCTATCACGCCTTCAAGCACTTCCACGACGACCAAAGCCTATACGTACACGCGCCACTGCCCGAGCTCTCGACCGCCCGCAACATACTCTACATGCTCCGCCCCGACAACAAGTACACCGAGCTTGAGGCCGAGGTGCTCGACATTGCATTAGTCCTGCACGCAGACCACGGCGGCGGTAACAACTCGACCTTTGCGACACGTGTCATAACTTCGTCCGGCACCGATACATACTCGGCAATCGCGGCGGCAATCGGCTCACTGAAAGGCCCCAAGCATGGCGGCGCGAACATCAAGGTCTCATATATGTTCGACGACATGAAAGAAAAGGTCAAAAACTGGAGCGACGACCGCGAAATTGAGCAGTACTTAGTAGACCTGCTCGACAAAAAAGGCTTCGACAAGTCCGGCTTAATCTACGGCATGGGCCACGCGGTCTACTCGCTGTCCGACCCGCGCGCCTTGATTTTCAAGCAGTATGTTGAGCAATTGTCGAAAGAAAAAGGCTTAGACGACGAGTTTGAATTGTATTCGCGGGTGGAACGCCTCGCCCCGGAAGTCATCGGCGCGAAACGCAAAACCTTCAAGGGCGTCAGCGCGAACGTGGACTTTTACAGCGGCTTCGTCTACAAAATGCTCGACCTCCCCGAAGAACTTTTCACCCCCATCTTTGCAATATCGAGGATTCCCGGGTGGTGCGCCCATCGAATGGAGGAGCTTGTCGGCGGCGGCAAAATCGTCCGCCCCGCCTTCAAAAATATCAACAAACACCGCGAGTATGTGGAGTTTAACAGTAGGTAATGTTATTGCGGGCGAACGGAGTTCGCCCCTACATACAGCATGTTTTGAAACAACATCAATGTAGGGTCGGGCTTCCACGCCCGACCGTTTAATTACAGCGTTGTTCGCGGGCGGGCATGGAAACCCGCCCCTACAGGAGCATAGTGAATGAAAATATGTTTAATTCGCCACGGCGAAACAGATTGGAATGTTGCAAGGAAATTACAGGGCAGAGAGGACATTCTGCTAAACAAAAACGGGATTTTACAAGCCAAGCAATGCGGGCTTGCTTTAAGCGATACGTTATGGAGAGCGATTATCACAAGCCCATTGCTGAGGGCAAAACAGACTGCCGATATTATGGCAGATGTATTGGAAATTCAAGATGTTTTCAGCGATGACGGTTTTATTGAAAGAGATTATGGGAAAGCTTCCGGGTTGTCAGAAATAGAGAGAAAAACATTATTCCCCGACGGCAAGTACGAGGGCATGGAGGAATGGGAGACACTTCGGGACAGGGTTTGCAGTTCTGTGGTTAAATATGCCGCTGAATTTTACCCACACAATATAATCATTATTTCTCATGGCGGAGCGATAAATTCCGTTCTTGCACAGTTGTCAAATCACGAGATAGGGAGCGGTAAAACACGGTTGAAGAACGCTTGTATTAATATGCTTTCATATGACGGCAAGGTAATTGAAATTGTGTTTTATAACAAGTCTTGTGATGAGGTTTTGGGAATATCATAGGTTAAGTATGATAAAAGTTTTATAGAAATACGGAGGATTTACGCTATGTCAACTTGTAAAGAAAACAAATCCATGAAATGCCCGTGTACATATTCATGTTCACGGCGCGGCAAATGTTGCGAATGTTTGGCGTATCACACACGTTCGGGCGAGTTCCCTGCTTGCTTTTTCTCGAAAGAAGCGGAACGGCAGTATGACCGCAGTTTTGCGGCGTTGATTGAGGATAGAAAGTAGGTTTACACCCCCTAACCCCAAACCGGCAATACCACCAAAAAAATGCAGAAACATTTCTGCATTTTTGGCTATTTAGTACCTTGCGTTATACGGTACAATGTGCTATAATGTAGGTAACAAAGTAAATGATTACAGGAGGAAATACCATGTTCTGTCATAAATGCGGCGCGAATATCCCCGCGGGTAACGCCTTTTGCACAGGGTGCGGCGAGAGCGTTCAAGGTTCGCAGAATACCGGTAATAGCACCGGTAATAGCACCGGTAATGCAAATTACAACCAAGACTTCCAAGGAACCGACTACACCGCCTCTTTCGACCCTGCCGACATCGAGGCAAATAAGGGTATGGCGTTGCTCTCGTACGTGGGGATTCTGTTCGTAATCCCGCTTTTCGCAATCCCGCAATCGAAGTACGCCCGCTTTCACGTCAACCAAGGGATAATTCTGATGTTGGTGTGGGTCGCGCTCAGTGTGCTGAATCTGCCGTTTCAGGTCATTTCGGCGTTTATCCACTTCAATCCGTTCGGTTTCCTGTACATAATCCCGTTCATATACATGGTTATCGGGATTATCAATGCACTTTCGGGCAAGGCGGCGGAGTTGCCGATTATTGGGAAGTTACGGATACTTTCGCCGTGAGGGTTTAGGGGGGTGGTAGGGGTAGGGGGGTGTCCCCAAAAGCCGAGCAAGGTTCGTCACCCGAACGCAGGAAAAGCCGATGAAACTTAACTCTCACGAGAGCGGCTTAACGCCGCTTTTGAGACTTACAAAGTTTCCGGAAATGCAGTGCAGATTTTTTCAATGGCGATATGCGCGGGTGACGAATCTTGCTCGGCTTTTGGGGACACCCCCCTACCCCTACCACCGCCATACCCCTTTAAGGTCACGCCAACCTGTAGTACTCCTTCAATTTCTGCAACAACATCTTGATTGTCGTCTCGTCCGGTATGAACAGAAAGTCGCTCGTGACCTCCTCGTTGCCGATGTAGAAGTTGTTTTTGATGAACATAATCGTCTCGTCGGGGGAGTAGGCGGGGTTCTCGCCGGTTAGACCGATGTCGTCGCATAGGTTCTTGCAGTGGGTGGGGATTGAGATGTCCACG
>WRMK01000157.1 GCA_009777155.1 Oscillospiraceae bacterium | reverse complement strand
TCATCAGCACGCCGCCCGCTTCCTCGCTTGCTACGTTTGAACCGAATGCGTTTACAATCGCGCTGTTTATTATTGCCGCTTTTGAGGAATTGATGTGTTGGGTTCTTGCGGCGGCGATTTGCTGGTCGGTGGGTGGGGGGTCACCCGTGGGGGGTACGAATGCGGGCAGGGTCACGGTTGCGCCGCTTACGTTTATCGTCATTGCGCCGCCCGCTATCAGAACGTCGTCCGACGGAATGTCGAACCCGATGGTTCTTTTATCCGCGCCGACACTTAAATCTATTCTGTATGTGCCTTCCTGCATAGTGCCGAGGTTGAGGTTCGACACGGTTTTTGAAAGGCCGCAACCGAGGATTTCCGCGCCGTTGAAAGTCAGCGGTATGGCCGACTGCGGGTCTACTCTGCCGTCGGGGGTGTTCTGGTTTATGCCGATGCCGACGTCTGTGTAGGAGACTCCGCTGTACGGGAACAGGCTCGGTTCTTGGTACTGGTTGAGGGGGATTCCGTGGTAGTAGGCGATTTTCCCTGCCGGGCCGTCTTCGATTCTGAACGCCAAGGAGCTGTTATCTGTGCCGCCGAAAATTCTTCTGTCGGCTACTATTATATTCATCAGCTGAACCATTTCGTCGCCGTATTGCTCAATCGACTCGGCGATTATGTTGGCGTCGTCCCTGTTGAGCGAACCATGCGCCCCGTAAATCAGCGACTCGTATACCGATTGTATAATGCCCGAAACTTTCATGACGGAGCTTTCAGCCGCCTCGTAAATCATGTTGGCGCGTTTGAGGTTGCTTTGGTAGGCTTCGATGTCGTAAATAGCCTTGCGAACCCGCAATGCGCGTGCGGCTTGTATGGGGTTTTCGCTTGCCCTGTTAAAACTGCGCCCCGAATAAAGCCGATTCTCCTCGGTATTCTTACGGCTCATATTCCTCTCAAGGTTGTGCATATACCTGCGTACAACCGTACCGCCTGCTATTCTCATGATTTCCCTCCATTTATAAAAGTTCCGCTAATTGTCCACTATCCACTATCCACTAACCACTAACCACTAACCACTATAAGCCTACTCGACCCATTCCATTGATAATCCTGTCGAGCAGGTCGTCAAGTGCTGTCATCATTCTTGCCGCGGCGTTGTACCACTTCTGATAGACCAACATGTTTATGCCTTCTTCGTCTGTGGACACGCCCGAGACCGCGTCTCTGCTGTCTAAAAGATTATTCACGGTGACAAGCGCGGTATCGTATTGTTCTTCTATGAAACTTAAACCTTGGCCTATGCGGTTGGTTAAGAATGCTATGTAATCGAATTGTGTGCCTTCAAAATCGCGGACGTTGCCGAATCTTACCCGCTCGTCAAGTGCCAGCATTAGCTTATGGACGTTGTTACCATCTAAGTTTGTGGAGGCACTTTCTCTGAGCTCCTCGTTGCCTATGAAGAACCGCTCTACCGCTAAGGGGGTGCCGCCTGTGGCTGTTCTTGCCTCGAGAATGCCGCCGCCTATGCTTGCTCTCATTGCGCCTGTCGCCGTGAATACGTTTGCGGTGTCGGGCAGATTTCCCGCCGCATCTCTTATTGCTTGGTTAAGGTTGGCAATGGTATCGGCGGTGTTCGCGCCTGTCTCAAAGGTAACGGTTATCGTTTGGCCGCCGATTGTCATTGTCATGGTGTTGTCGGCGCCTGTGGGGGCGAGTGCGTCGAAGTCTAAACTGCCGCCCGCGACTAACGTACTGTCGGTCGAAACTTCTCGCGGCGGGATATTGCCTTGGAGCAAGCCGCTCATTGTTATATAAGGTATATCGGGGTCAAGCCCGAACGCCGTTGCGAGTGCGGCGTTGAAGTTATTGGTGGTGACACCCGATGAAGTCGCCGCTCTGAAGCTGATTTCCCGCGTGACACCGCCGATTGTTATGTTCACGGTGTGGTCAATCGGGACACTTGCGGGTGGGTCGGTTGCAAGCGGAAGATTGTTGAGGTTCAAGCGGGTAGTCCCGACTATGTCGATACTGTGGATTCTGCCTATCATCATGGCGTCGAGCATCCACTCGTCGGAAATTCTGATGGTCGCCGCTGTAATCGCGCCGCGTTCGACTAAGTTACCCGCGCTGTCATAAACATCGAGCGAGGATGCGAACATTGCCCTTGACGAGTCCCCCTCGAAGACGCCGTTTGTGCTGTTGAGCAGGTTCGCGAAAGTTTCCGCAAACGCGTCTACCGCGTGTCTATAATAAGGTATACCGTAGCCGGAGCCTTGGAACGAGTTGGCGTACGGGCCGTTGCCGTTAATCATGTCTAAGCGTGCCTTGATTTCGCCGCTTTTGAAACTCAAGTCTTTGCCGTTTGATGCACTTATTAAAGACGCGTTGAAATTATTGAAGTCCCGCAGTACCAACTGCTCGAATTTCTCTGCCTTACCGTCAACCATCATGACGTCCCCAATATACACGTTGATTGAGCCGTCGGAGTTTTCCTCGACTTTCATGTTGGTCAAGCCGGAAAGTTCATCGAGGAGTAAATTGCGTGAGTCCAATAACTCGAGCGGGCCGTACGGCGATACGCCCGTACCCGCGTGAACCATGTTAAACTCGGTCGCCTTGTACTCTTTTACGATTGCCTTATTGAGTGCCGAGATTTTTTCTAAGATAGTGTTGGTATTCTTGACCGTCTCGCCGAGTTCAAATATATTATCATCGAGCAATTTATCTAAGTCGCGCGCATAGGTGTTGAGCATGCGGGCGATGTCTTGCGCGGAGTTACGGACTATGCTTGCCAATTCGGCGTTGTCGGCGTTGTCGGCGGCGTATTCTTGCAACGCTCTCTTGAAAATCGCGAGTTTGCCGTCCATACCGACGTTTTCGTAGACGTCGAGCATGGTTTGGATTTCGTGGAGAATGGGCTCTTTCGTGGCGTATTCCGAGACTTGGCTGTTCATCTCGCGGAATCTCTTGTCCAAGTAAAAGTTCCGCACTTGTGACACGCCGAACGCCGAAACGCCCTGCCCCGCCAACGACAACCGCGCCTGCTTTGTCTGCCAGTTCTTGTAAGTGGTAATATAGAGGGCGTTTGTGTCTATTCTCTGGCGGGTGTACCCCTGTGTTGAAATATTTGATTGGTTGTTAACGGCGATGTCAAGCGATTTCTGCGATACTTGAATAGTACGCTTTGACGTCTCCAAACCTGCAAAAGATGAACGCATAACTTTTCTCCTTAATCAAACTGAACCGATTATCCCGTCGTCGGTGATTTTCTTTATTTTCACGCCGGAATTGTCGTAGGTGTCGCTCCCGGCGATTAGGCTGTCGTGTAAAATTTCCGCCTGTGCCTCCATTTTGCGCCGCGCCAACTCCAGCACGTTCCTGTTTGTTTCCTTTATATAGCGCACCGAGTCGTCAATCGAGTTGCTGATTAGCCTCATTCTGCCTTTCAATTCGTCGGGGCAAAGCTCAATCAGCTTTTCGGCGTTGTAATTCTCCACTCCGCAACTCTCGAAAAGCAGCAGCCGCTTGGCCTCGAGCGAGTTACCCTGCATTACAAATTTCTGCTCGGTCGTCAGCGATTCCAACAGCCACGCGAGGTCGTCCCCCGCCGCCTTTTCCTGCTTCTCGTTAATGAACGAGCGCAAATCCGCAAAATGACTGTCGTATTTTTCCAAGAACTCTAAAATTTCCAACGCGACGTTGTAATCCATGCAGAGTGTTTCCTTTCGGTGGTTTTAGTGGGTTTTTGGCAATTTTTAGTGAGCTTGTAAGGTAAGACACGGCACGCCCGCCCCGCTTGAGACCGACGTAGCCGCAATCCTAACCCACAATCGCATCGGCGATTTGCTCTGAAGTTACCGGCGTTCTGTCGCCGTCGTAGGCCGCTTGAAGGCTCTCGATGCGCCCTGCTCCCGCTTCTGCGGAAACTTCGGCTGCAATGTTGCCTTTCGCCGCTTTCATCGAACGGTCGAAGTCGATTTCAATCTTGTCGAAATTCTCGCCGCCGGTTTTGCCGGTGCTTTCTTTCTTGCCTTTTGCCGGATTTCCCGCGATACTTTTGTACGCGCCAATCATTCGGCTGTTCAGATTTTTTATTTCCATAACGTCCTCCTGTTTCCCGTTATTATTGTTTCTGTATTTTATATCGTACAGAGGGGGTAAAAACTTTAGCTTGAATGTGATAGTTATCTGAAATGTTTGTGAAAGTTAGGTGAAAGTTTCATGAATATTTGGTGAACTCTGCCTTTTCACCATGCAGACTGCGTTTGCGGCGATGCCCTTGCCGGATAGGTTCAAGCCTTCCTCGGTGGTGGCTTTGACGCTGACAAATTCTATTGGGATTTCGCAGGCTTTTGCAGTGTTGGAGCGCATTTGCGTAATATAAGGTGCTAATTTCGGGGCTTCGGCTATGATAGTAATGTCGATGTTTGACGGTTTGTAGCCCGCTTTGTCTAAAAGTTTCATGGTTTGCCGCAGTAATTTCAGGCTTGAAATGCCTTTGTAGGCGGGGTCGCTGTCGGGGAAGTGCGCGCCGATGTCGCCGAGGGCGGCCGCGCCGAGCAGCGCGTCCATCAGCGCGTGTAGCGCGACGTCGGCGTCGGAATGGCCGAGCAAACCCTTGTCGTGCGGGATTTTTACGCCGCATAAAATTAATTCGCGCCCTTCGACAAGCCTGTGTACATCGTAACCCGTGCCGATTCTGCAATCGTGTGGGATTTTATCGAAGTATGTTTGTGCGGCTTGTAAATCGTCGGGCGTTGTTATTTTTATGTTGTTTTAATTGCCTTGCGTTACCGATACCTCGAAGCCCGCTGTCTCTAACATTGCGGCGTCATCGGTGAAAGTTTTCCCCGAATTTAAGGCGATTTCTGCGGCTTTGCGGTATTGTGCAAGCGGGAAAATTTGCGGGGT
>WRMK01000156.1 GCA_009777155.1 Oscillospiraceae bacterium | reverse complement strand
GTATTCCAAAAGCGAGTTGCGAATTCCCGCTCAAAACAACCCTACCCCATCAACCCCTCACACAACCCCGCCGCAACTTCAAACTCACTAAGCAAAAATATCGTCTCGTGTATCTTCTCAATCGCAGCCACAGTCGCGGTTTTCCACGGCTTTTCTTTCAAGTCGTCAAGGACTTTAAGGGCGGATTTTGCGTTGTAATTTTCGCAGGCGGCTTGCACTAATTTCAGCTGTGCTTTTAGAAATTCGGTGTCTTCAATTACAGCGGAATCGTCGGTTTTTTCTTTCACTGTATCTAATCGTGAAATTAATTTTTCCAAGTTTTTTATGAAAGTTTCGGGGTTTGTTTCATCACCGCGAAGCCCGGATTTTTCGAGGGCGAAAGCCGCTTCGGATAAGGCTTGTTCGCCGAGTGTTGCCAAGGTCGGCTTGAGGGAATGTGCGGTGGTTGCGATTAGTTTTGGGTCGGTTGTGTTTTGTAAAGTTTCGATTGCTTTTTTGGCGGTTCGGCAGAAAATTTCGACTAACTTCGGGTCGTTTTCGGTGTTGGATTTTGATGATGTTTTAATGGGTTTGTACTTTTTTGCTTCCTCGGGGTGCATGTCGCGAACGAAGGTGTTCAGCGCGGTGTTCAACCGCCGCACATCAATCGGCTTCGAGATAAAACCGTCGAACCCGTGTTGCCTGAACATCTCGTTATTGCCCACAAGTGCGTTGGCGGTTAGTGCAACTATAATCCCTTTGTAGCCGTGTTCGCGAATCTTTTTCAAGGTCTCGACGCCGTCCATAAGCGGCATCATGTGGTCCATGAAAATTATATCGTATACCTTGCCGCTTTTTACATTTTCGAGTGCCGCAAAACCGCTCAGTGCCGTCTCGATTTGCAACTTGTACGGTCGCAGTAACCCCTCTGCAACGTACAGATTTGTTTCGACGTCGTCTACAATTAACACCTTTCCGTAAGGCATTTCCACGCGGCTAATCGAGATGTCTTGATACTGCTTATTTCCGGTGTACGAAAAGCTGCAAAGCCGCTCGACAACTTCCGCGCCGATGACGTCCAACTCGGTCGCTTTTTGCATTAATACAACTGTGAAAATGCTGCCTTTGCCGTATTCACTTTCGACTTCGATAGTGCCGCGCATCAGCTCTATGAGCCGTTTTACAATGTTCAGGCCGAGCCCGGTTCCCTCGATTGTGCGATTTGCGCCGGTGTTGAAACGCATATATTCTTCCGAAAAGAGCTTGTCTTTGTCCTCGGTTTTCATGCCCTGCCCGGTGTCCTCAATTGCAAACTTGAGTGATACATTTTCGCCGTTTATCGAGTGTCCAACTGTTAGTTTTACCGTGCCTTTTTCGGTATATTTGAACGCATTTGAAAGTAAATTGTTCAGTATTTGTTTAATTCGTAACTCGTCGCCAAACATTTTTGCGGGCAATTTATCGTCAATTTCCAGCAAGAAATCAATCGGCTTTGAGCCTTTTTTCACCACGTTTAATTGCACCGCATCGTTAATTAAACTCGCGGTGTCATACTCGGTCGGATTGAGTTCCAACTTGCCCGATTCGATTTTAGACATGTCAAGTATATCGTTGATAATTCCGAGCAGGCCGTTGCCGGAATTGTATATTTTTTCCAATGCCTCGGTGTATTCCGGCGGCATTTCTTCTTTCTGCAACTGGATTTGCGTGATGCCGATAATTGCATTCATAGGCGTGCGAATTTCGTGGCTCATGCGTGCCAAAAAGTCACTCTTGGCGACACTGGCGGCTAAAGCTTTATTGCTCATTTCCACATAATCGGTTACGTCTGTAAGCACGCAACAGATGTTTTTCACGCCGTCACGCGGGTTATTTTTGATAAGGAAAAAGTTATAATGGCGCACGGTATTATCAGACAAAGTGATACACAGCGAGTTCATGTAGGTGTCGTCTTCACTCGTTGCAAATTCAGTGAAACTCGCCCTTAACGCCTCGTTAGTGTTGCGGGTTATCTCCTGTTCAAAGACGCCTTTTTTGTAGACCGAATCCACGAAAGATTTTGCGGGGATATTGCGATACAGCAGGTTAAATTCATAGTCGTAAACCGAGAAATAAACCGGCATAAGATTAAATATTTTTCGAGTATTGTCCATTAGCAAGTCGATACTTTCGATGATGTTTTCGTAGCTGCCTAAATAGTTTCCGGCGTAGTTTATGCGGGTGTCTATGTTGCCTTCAATTGCGTCGTCGGCTGTGTTTCTGATGTCGAAAATCAGATTGCCTATGGTGGAAATAACATCACTGAACGAACGGTAAATCAGCCCCAATTCGTCCTTGCGGCTGATAATTTTTTCGGGGATTTCGATAGTTATATTTCCTTTTGAAAACTCGGTAATATCCGCGCTTAACTTGACAAGCGGCTTGGCGACGTAATTGTTGCTGTAGAGCATGATTGCGAAGTAGATAAACGCAAATGAAATTACTGCAAAAATAATCAGAAAGGTGGTCATTCTGCTGAGGTCTTCATACATCGGTTCCGCGCTGATTTCTATGCCGAGAAATGCAACTACATATCCCCTCGAATTAGTAATCGGTGCGTAGGCGTAGAGCAATCTCCCATGTTCATCTGTGCTGGTGGAGACCGCTTCCCGAAAGGCTACGCCGTCTCTCAAGACCTGCCCGCTCCCCGGGAACAGTGCGCGTTCGGCGGTTTTGCCGTACTGCGAATCGTCGAAACTTTGGGTTCTCTCGTCGAAGATTGCGTCAAAAATATAAGTGTAAGTTTGCGGGTCGCCGTTGTCAACTAAGATGTAGAGATACTCTATGTTGAAGATACTTTTCAGGCGGTACAACATTCGCTGGAGTTCCCAGTAATACTCGTCTTTGTTGAAGTTTGCGGCGTATTCCTCGATTTTGTCCCCGTTAATTTGTGCCGCGACAAACTCGTTTACATTGACCGTTTGTTTTTGGAAAGTGTCGAGATAAATATTGCGAATTGTAAAAAACATTACCGAGAAAACCGCTATGAGCAGTGCGCCCACAACGGCTATCACGAGCAATGACATATTAAGGGAAAAGGAACGCTTGACTTTAGTGTTCACGCGCTTTCACCGGCTTTCTGCTAATTCTCTACCACCACAAATTCCGTGGGAATGTCGGTGGGTTTCATGTCCATATCTTTTATTATCGACGTCGCCATGCCGTTTTCGTTGGTGGCCAAGCGATTTAGAATTACTTCATAATCCGCGGGTGAGAAACTTCTGAATCTCGCATTGCTTATTTCCAAGCCGCTGCCGCCGTTTTCCGTGCCGTGATAAAAGCTTTGCCCGCCGCGGAAAGTGCCCCGATAATAGGACTCGATTGCTAAGTTAATTACGGGTGGAATCATTTTCAGTGCCGAGGTGATGATTACGGGCGAGTCGCCGCTTTGGTCGGCGTCAACCCCGATTACCCACTTGTCGTCCATAGACTGCGCCGCTTGAATAACAGAGTGACCCATTCCGCCGCCACACGCAAATATGACTTCAATGCCCTCGTTGTACCATGAAGACGCCTTCGCTTGTGCCTCGGGTGTGGGGATAAATTCGCCGGTGTAATCGTATCTGATTGTCACTTCGCCGGGTGCAAGCCCGAGTTCCTTTGCGGCGAGTTCGGCACCTTGAATATACCCGTAACCATAGGCGACAACTGCGCCGACCGCTCTACCGCCGAGGAATCCTAAGTTTCTGAAGCCGTCTTTCACTATTGCGTAGCCCGCCAAGAATCCCGCTTGCTCGTCCGCGAATAATGCCGAGAATGTATTCGCGCCGATTTTCTCCTCAAACTCGTCGGAGTCCCATTGGCCGTTGTTCGGGATTGCGTCAAGCAGGATAAAATGCACATCGGGGTATTTCTCTTGTGAAAAGTATACTGTGGCTTCAAAATCATAGCCGGGCGTTACTATAACAGCTGCGCCCTCGCTTACCGCTCTATCCACCGCTATCAAGTACTCTGCCAAGCTTTTGTTTTCGGGTTGGAAATATTTGTAGATAACGTCGTTGTTTGCGGCGTACATCTGTATGCCCTCGTGCGCGCTTTGGTTGTAAGTCCCGTCGTCTATTGTGCTCTGTTCGGTGATGATAAGCGCGATGTCTACCGTTTCTTTCTTGGCACAGGCGGTCGTGCAACCTGCGATTATTGCTATTGCCGTGAGTAATGCTAATACTTTTTTCATGGGATTAACTCCTTTTTACCTTTTTATTTACTTTTAGGTGATTGCGAAACTTATATATACCGCAAAATTTTTGCGAGTATAAGGTGGTAGTCGGGGCAGAGGGGGGTAGTAGGGGTCTATGTCTGCGCCGCCGCACGAACCTGCACGACCCGCCTTTTCACTTGCTCAAATTTAACTCTCTCGTCCCTAAGATTTTGTAGATAGAAGAACCCTTTATGAGGATAGACTTTTAGTGTACAGCGAACCCATAAGTCGCCAAGGGGAAAGGTTGCTGTCGATGTTGCGGGGGTTGAAAGGTTTGTGTGGCGGGCATGCGGTTCGTGCGGCGGCGCAGACATAGACCCCTACTACCCCCCTCTGCCCCCCACAAAGTCTCATGAAGTCCCCTACAATATGCAGGCGCGATTCACCACGGTTCGCCCGTGAGTTACGCAATCGTCTGATTTACTTTTGACGGTTGGTAAGCTACTTGCGATTGTACCCAAAAATCCTCGGCTACATTCAAGAACGCCTCGACGATTTTGGGGTCAAAATGGGTTCCGCTGTCGCCTTTGATGATTTCGACTGCCTTTTCGTGGGCGAACGGTTGCTTGTACGGCCGCTCTGACACTAAGGCGTCGTATACGTCCGCGATTGCCATAATCCGCCCCTCAAGCGGAATATCCTCGCCCGCAAGCCCGAACGGGTACCCCCCGCCGTTC
>WRMK01000155.1 GCA_009777155.1 Oscillospiraceae bacterium | reverse complement strand
TCGATGTCCATTTGGTCGTAGAAGCCGGCAACGCCGATGATTACGCCCGCCGCATCAAGGAGCGCTATGCCGAGGACTTTAAAGTTTTGTTCACCAGTGTAACCGAAAATGCCGATAAAACGCTCGTACAGCGGGTCTAAGTCGGCGATTTCTTCACCTAAAGTAAAGTTAACTGTCAGCATATTTCTGCCTTCCGGGATTGTATCTGCCACAAAAAATGCGGGGATTTGATTGGCGACTAAAGTGTCCGTTTTTGCGGTATCGGAGCTGTGCGCCTCGTTATTGGTGTCGTTGTGTTCAAATGCAGGGAATTCAGCACTTCCGTCGCCTGATGAATACCGCAAGCGCAAGCCGCCGGTTGCGAAAGGAAGTATCTCAATATCTATGAGAATTGTGTAGGATTCGCCGACCGTGAGGGTTTCGGTGTCGATTGCCGCCCCGCAGAAATTGTCCTCGCCGCGAATATTGATTAACTCGCTTGCTGTGCCGAACATTCTTTGGTAGTCTTCGGAGAGCGGGTCAATAGCGTATGAAGCCAGCGCGAACCCGCTAACCATGCAGATTGCCGTAATAACTGCTAAAATTTTTCTGATTTTTTGAACTTGTTTGAACATAATAATTTCCTCCAAATATGTTTATTACTTCTATTATACAGGCTTTTTTCTCAAATTGCAATAGGAATTTACAAAAAATATATTTTCCGGTTCGCCAAGTGGGATTTCGATAGATAATAATTTCTTTCATATGTTTGATTTTCATGAACATTTCATGTATTTGCAACTTATGAACAACGCGAACTGTGATAATTATCTTATACAGGAATCGCAATAAAATTAACAAAAAATTTACAATTCACTAAGCGGATTTTTTTCCATGGCCTCCTTGATTTGCTTGTTCGCTACGTGGGTGTAAATCTGGGTTGTGCCTAAGTTTTCGTGACCTAAGACTTCCTTCAAAACCCGCACGTCAACGCCGTTTTGGAACATCAGGGTCGCGGCGGTGTGGCGGAGTTTGTGGGGGGAAAAGCCTAAGCCGTCCAAATCCGCTTTCTGCATTGTGGCATTAACGATTTGCTCAACCCTGCGATTTGTTATGCGCCGCCCCAATCTGCTGATGAAGATTGCCTTCTCGCCTGTGGAGGCGTTTTTGCTTGCGGCGAGAATCTCCGCGCGGTGTTCGAGGTAACGGTCGAGCGCGGCGGCAGAGGCATTGTTGAGGTAAATAACCCGCTCCTTACTGCCTTTTCCGGTGACCCGGAGGGCGCGGGTTACCTCATCGGTATCAAAATCCCGCTCACGCCTGTAGTCATGCAGGTTTAGCCCCACAAGCTCACTAAGCCGCAACCCGCAGTTGAGGAACAGTGTCAAGATACAAAAATCCCGCACATCAGTGATTTTAGCGGTCTCGGAAGCCATCAAAAGCAGCAATTTCGCCTGTTCAAGCGAGAGATACTTGGGCAGCGGCTTCTTCAACGACGGCATTTCGAGCCGCTCCAACGGGTTCGCCGAAAACCACATCTTATAATGGGTGAGGTAGTTGTAAAACTGCCGCAACGCCGTCGCGCACCGGGCGCGGCTTTTGGCGGAATTCTCGCGCTCCGAGCTGATGAAGTGCAGAAATTCAAGCACGTCATTGAGCCCGGTGTTTTTCACGATTTCGGCGGATATGTCGGAAATTTTTATTTCCTCAAAGTCAAGCGAAGCACCGCCGGTTCTCATTCGCAAAAACCGCAGATACTTTTTCAAGTCGTAATAGTAGCTGATGATTGTGTTCTCCGAGCGACCTTTTACCGTTGCTGTGTAGTTCAGAAACTCAAGCAGGTATGGCGGCGCGTCGTTTTTGTAGGTTTTCATGTATGGCATGTTTTTTCCTTCCCTGTATTTCGCATAATATTTCTTATGCGAAATAGAGTGGGTATTTCCCACTAACTCGCATTAGCTATTAATTATGTGCGCTCAAGTGGGTATTCCAAACCCCACACCTCAACTCTATCATACCACGACTATTTCCCGCCGTCAAGCTTTTTCAACAACCTCAAAACCTCATCGACCTTGTCCAAGACCAAGTCGATTTTTTTCTTTCTGCGCTTGACTTTGCGTGGCAGATAGAACCGTTTGCGCTTGTAGTAGGTGTAATAATCGCAGTCGTAGAGCCGTTTGAAGTTGAAATCGCGACGGCAGATGGCGCACCGCTTAGGTCTTTTGCTGACTTGAAGATGTGCGGGAACGTATTTGACGTCTTTGTCCCACGGGCAAGCGAACCCGGTACAGCTGTAGCAACAGCATTGCGCGCACTGTGTCGGGTAAAATGAGTTGTTTCTGCCGTCATCGTAGTTATTCTCGTGGTTTTGGCGGAGCAGTACGCCTTTGTTTTTGTTGGATTTAGACATAATCTGCCATTACTCTCATCTCGTCAAGGTCTCCCTGCAACTCCCTGTAGGCTCTAAACCGCCTTATTATCTCGTGTTGATGAGGCTTTAACTTGCGTTTTTCGTTCATAATTTCCTTAAAATTGTCCTCGCCGACACAGGCAATGTAAGTCGCTATGCAGTTCCCTGCCTGTTCGATTACGTACGAATGAAGCTTGCCCATGTTGTAGTCGATTTCTTTTTTGGTGGTAATTTGAATGACTTCGACCGAAGCGACAAACGCTTCCCACCATTCCTCGGTCTCCCAACGCCGCTTGTTGCTGTCACCGGCACTCGGCTTTACGAAACGCAGATAATTATTCAAAACACCGCTGAAAACCGTTCCCACAGGCTTTTCGTGCATTTCTTTGAGGAAATTAAATGCGCGTTCGCGGCGCAATTGCAGTTCGCACCTCACCCAGTGAGAGCCGTCATCAAGACCCTGCTCGGCGGCCTTGTCGTAAAATCTTATCAGCGTTTCGGACTTTTTCGAGCCTATGTAACAAGACGTTCCCTTGCTCGAATAAGTGACTTCCCACGCTTCGGCGCGTGCTGAATACCACCGTTTGCGGGTATTTTTCGCGATTTTATCAATGTCAAGAACCCCTTTATGGTCGTCATAAGCCACGTCTAAGCGGGTAATATTGGTCGTTTTGTCCTGTTCTTTGATGAGCAATTGAGCGATTTTTTTCCAATCGCCGTTGCCGAGGGTCTCGAAAGTCCTGCACCCTTTCCCGGTCATTTCAAGGCAGACGCCCATGTTATCGGCGTGACCGTTGTAATGAATACTAATCCCGCCGTAATGCAGTCGCTCCGCATAGCCGTAGAAGCCGGGCAACTCCGTGAAATCGCTCTCGTGCATGCCGATTAGCACGAAAATGTCCGACACTCTGTAGACTTTGCGGAACGTCGCGGCGAGATAGTCAATCAGAAATATGTTCTCCTTTGAAGATTCGCCATTGAAGCCAATTCCCTTTTGATTTTCTTTCATTTTTTCTCTCCTTAAAGATTATTTTCAAGGCATGCGAAACGCCTTAACAACAGGGATTGTACGTTCTACCCCCCTCTTAGCTACGGGGGGTCAAGGCGCAGGGTTTTTAGTTAGTAGTGATAACTATTATTAGTTTGTGTTGTTAATAGTTAGGCGTGTAAAGTATTTCGGTTATAATAACAACGCCATGCGTTCAGCATGGGCTGAAGCATGGAGTTTAAGGGCGGGGTTCAATTTGTTTTCGGTTTTCGAGGGTCTCTTAAATAACGGTCTCTTGTGTTTTTTCGGTACATGCCATTTATTTCGGCTAATCGTTCCCGACGTTCGTTATTTTTTATCATTTCGTATTCTAATGCTGTAGGTGCACGACCTCGTCCCATGTTATTCACCTCCTTTTATGAACGGTAATTTTATGACTTGTGCTCCTGCGGGTGCTTTTTCAATGCTTCGGGTAAAATAGAGGATATGCCGGGGATTTAATTGTCTTATCATCTCATCATAGGTTTTCCTTATCTCTATTCTGCTATGATTATGCCTTACACAGCCTATGTCTGAAAAGGCTACGACCGACTCTGTGGGATACCCTAAGAGCGACCAACTGTAGTTGGTTTCGCAACTCAGAGAAATATTCGGTATCATCTCTATACCGTAAACCGAATAATAACAGGCTAACCAGTGGTTACGGAACTTGTTGTAAATCTGCAATGCTACAGGGAAATTATAGTATAGGCTGAAATCCGGTTGGATTATGTATTTGAAGCGTTTGAATACGCTTATGTATTTTCCGGGGTTATTCCAAATTCGCTCAAACTTGTAGTCATGTTCATAAAAATGCAGTCCTTCGGCTTTTTCGGGGTTTTTTATGCTTGCGTGGAAGTTGACCCATTTTTCGCATTTGACTTCCTCCTTGTAGGAAATCAGCGTGGGGAAATCGTAAAAATTATCCTCTTTGAACAACGCTAAGTCATAATTCAGCAGACCTCTCATTTCGCACCTTCCTAATTCTCGTGGCGGTTCAAGTTGTGCCGTATATACACAGGGGCATAGTATCAGCGCGCTTTAATACGGGGTCAAGACTATCTTTTCACAGATTTACAAAGTGTGTCGGGGGTCGGGCTACGAAGGGCGGGGAGCGCACGGGTTTCAAATCGCGCTCGCGGGAACTGTGCCTGCTGATTACGAACCCGCTACGCTTGGTTTTTGCAATTAAGGTGAGGTATTGTTAAAATTTGTCAATACATCAGGCGAACCATAGGTTTTGTTGAGTTTTTTCAGTTGAGTAATGCTCGACCTCAATCACGCACATTGCAACTTTTTTCAGTGAAAAAACACTCAACACTTTCAGGGTACATTCTTCTGCACTTCTCGTTTCGGTCGTTGGGCCAATCTGGGGTTGCGACCCCAGCCCCCGGGGTTAGCTTTTTAGGTTTGCGGGGGCGGTCGAGGGTTCGGGGGACGTGCTAAAAAGATAGACTTTTTATGCGCGTAAGGTATTCGGGGCTGTTCATCTGTTGCATGTGCCTTTCTTTGCTCTGCTCTAAATGATAGTTGTATTCACAGACACGGCAGTCCCTGCCGACTA
>WRMK01000154.1 GCA_009777155.1 Oscillospiraceae bacterium | reverse complement strand
TCGTGAGGAGATAAGTTTCATGTCGATGAAGTGGGGTTAGAACGGCTTGTGTGGCGAGCTGGCAGTTCTTTCGGCGGCTCAGACACCGACCCCCTGCACTGCACCGCCCCCTGCCGACCCACCGCCCCGGTCGTCTGCGGCAATTTTGATGTAGAGGTGAGCCTATGAGCAACGAAAGAAAAATTCTCAGCCGTATGGTTGATGAATTGCCGGAGGAAATGGTGGTTAATGTTATTTCTTATATTAGCACCAAACTCCCCATTCAACCCGCGAATTTATCGCCCGATGAACAGCGGTTGGCAAAGCTGATTGAAAGTTTAGACACCCCTGTTATCGACCTCGAGACGGACGAGAAAGGCAACCTTGTAATTGACAGGGAAAAGTATCCGCATGTTTATGATTGGGCGGTGAATGGTTGATGAAGCCGTTTGATATTTTTATTGCTTATATACAATGGCAAAACCAAGGAAAAAGCCGCCCAGTCTTAGTCCTTTCGCAACATCACGACAGCGCGGTTGTCTATAGGATTACATCAAAGTACGAAAATAAAAGCGAACGAATCAAAGCTTGTTACTTCAAGATAAACGATTGGGAGTATGCAGGGCTTGATAAACCGTCATATATTGATACGTTCGACAAAAACAGATTGCCTAAATCGTGTTTTCAAAGCGGCAAGCCTATCGGGCGATTATCTGCAAGGGATTGCAGGGAATTAACCGAGTTTCTGCTTGAGAAGATGCAAATACTTACTAACCAATAAGGAGCTAACCATGAAAAACACAATCTACACCGGCTCGGGCGTTGCGCTCGTTACACCCATGAACCGTGACCCCGGGCAAAGCGTGAATTACCCGCTGTTTGAGAAATTAATCAAACGGCAGATTGACGGCTGCACGTCCGCGCTGATTATCTGCGGGACGACGGGCGAGGCCTCTACCCTTACCGATGAGGAACATATCGAGTGCATACGATTTGCGGTTGAGAAAGCGGCGGGAAAAGTCCCTGTGATTGCGGGGAAGGGCAGTAATGACACCGCCTACATGGGTGACTTGTCAAAACAAGCCGAAAAAGCCGGCGCAGATGCTTTGCTTTTGGTGTCACCGTATTACAACAAAACCTCGCAAAACGGCTTGTACAGGCACTTCGCGGCGGTTGCAGATGTGGTGAAAATCCCGATTATGTTGTACAACATACCCTCGCGTACGGGCGTGAATATCGAACTCGCGACTTTCAAGCGGTTAGCCGAATATTCTAATATTGTCGCGGTGAAAGAGTCGGGCGGGAATGTGGCGTATTTCTCGACTTTGATTAACGAGAGCGGCTTGGACGTTTACAGCGGCGATGATTACATGAACGTAGCGGCAATGGCACTTGGCGCGAAAGGCGTGGTGTCGGTTATGGGCAATATTTTGCCACGTGAGACTGCCGAAATTTGCAGGCTCTGCCTTGAAAATAATGTGCTTGAAGCGGGCAAATTACAGCAGAAATACGCGCGGTTTATGGGCGCACAGGGGCTGTTTATGGACGTGAATCCGATTCCGGTGAAACACGCGTTGAAGCTTATGGGGATTGACGCGGGGGGTGTTCGGTTGCCGCTTTGTGATATGGAGGAGGGGAAGATTGGGCTGTTGAAAGGTGAGATGGCGGTTGTGGGGTTGGTGTAGGGACGACCGCCCTCGGTCGTCCGCGAATTCGCCACGATTGCGTAAAATCTGCGGGCGAACGCATTTCGCCCCTACGCCGAAAAAATTTCCCTGCTGTTAATAATTCTCAATGTGGTAGGGGCGAACTGCGTTCGCCCGCAAAACCCACCGAAACGCGCAGACCCCACCGAAACGCGTAAAATCCGCGGAAACACGGCGCGGTGTTGTGTAGGGAACGGTTCTTAACCGTTCCGAAAATCCGCACGGCTTTGCACGTGGAACGGTTACGAACTGTTCCCGGCATTAAAATGCCATTAAAATGCCAATAAAATTTACGAACAACATCAATTTAAGGAGCAGAAAATGAAAACGACAAAAATTTTTGCATATATCGTAATTGCGGCAATTCTGCTGACATTTGCGGGGTGTAAAAACGACGGCGATAATTCCGACGACGTACCCGGCAACGTCACCGGTAACGCCGCCGGCAACGTCACCGATTTACCCGCCGCCCCGCCCGAAATAATTGATGAACCTACCGACAACAGCGGTGACACCGACCTTGCCGACAACAGCAGTGACACCGACCTTGCCGACAACAGCGGTGACACCGACCTTGCCGACAACAGCGGTGACACCGACCCTGCCGACAACAGCGGTGACACCGACCCTGCCGAACCCGACACCGCCACCGACAACCCCACCGCCACTTTTGAATATCTCGGCGAGACTTTTTCGCTTGATGATGCCGATAGTGTTGAGTACTATCAAGACGGCAGGTTAGCCGTTGCGACTTTTCTGGGTTTCGGGTATATTTGGACCGTTGACGGCTTGGCGAAAGTTACCCTCGGGCAGGAAATTGACGGGTTGATTGTGACAAGGGCAGACGTAATTTTTGACTACGACTTTTCAACGCAAACGGTGCTTTCCCCCGATACCGATGTGATTCTTGAGGGCGAAATCGAGTTCACAGGGCGGCTTTACAAGGAGCGCGACAGTATCGCGGTCGAGTCGGGCTTTCATGTGACCGAGACACTTCGCGATACCGTGATTCCGTTTGAAAATGTCTACAACGGATTCTTTTGCTGGGGCGATTATGACCCCGAAAGCGAGCACCCCGATATTTTCGCAAACGGCGAATACGCAGATGTCACCGCAACTTTCGGCACTGTTCGACTGAGAGTTACCTCTCGTGCTACGGGTGGGAATTTCATAGAGTTGACGGGTGTAACAGAGATTCATTAAAATTTGTGTGGTGTTAAAATGATAAGAATTATACTCTCCGGTGCGTGCGGCAAAATGGGCCGCGCTGTCGCCGAACTTGTTTCAAACGAGCCCGACTGCCGCATTGTTGCGGGGGTTGATGTTTCGGGCGCGACCTACTCATATTTCCCGGTACTGCCGAAAATCGGCGATGTCGACGAAAATGCCGATGTCGTGATAGATTTTTCGCACCCTTCTGCATTGTCCGACACGCTTGATTTCTGCAAAAGCCGTCAAGTCCCTGTTGTGATTGCGACTACGGGGCATTGCGAGTCGCAGGTCGCCGAGATTAAAGCCGCAAAGGAAGTAATCCCGATTTTCTTCACCGGGAACATGTCGCTCGGCATAAATTTGATGTCGAATTTGGCGAGGCGGGCGGCACAAGTCCTCGGGAATTGCTACGATATTGAGATTATCGAAAAGCACCACAATAGAAAAGTGGACGCGCCGAGCGGCACCGCGCTTATGCTTGCCGCCGCGCTGAACGAGGGCCGCGAGAACGCCCTGAGTTACACCTACGACCGCCACTGTGTGCGGCAGTCCCGCGAGAAGAACGAGATGGGGATTCACTCGATTCGCGGCGGTACTATTGTCGGTGAGCATGAGATAATTTTCGCGGGGCATGATGAGATTCTGACCTTGTCACATTCGGCGTTGTCGCGGGAGGTTTTCGCGTCCGGCGCGCTGAACGCCGCGTTGTTTTTGGCGAATAAAAAGGGGGAGCGGGGGTTGTTTGATATGGGGGATTTGGTGTAGGCGGGGGATATTTTCTGCCGTTTTAGAACAAAAGACATATAAAGGAAAATAATATGAAAGAATTTCCTGTGAGAAAAAAGATACGATTGCAAGGCTATGATTATTCGTCAAATGGCGCATATTTTGTTACATTTTGTGTCGAAAACAAACACGAATTATTAGGAAAAATTGTAGGGTCGGGCTTCCATGCCCGACCGACAGCAAACACGAACATTATAGGGTCGGACTTCCAATGCCCCGTCGGGCATGAAAATCACGCCCGACCGACAGTGGAATTAACCGAAATTGGAATTGAAATACAAAAATCAATAGAATTTATGTGCAAAAATAATCCGAAAATTAAAATACCAAAATATATTATCATGCCTAATCATGTGCATATGATTGTTGTTTTGAGCACGGTCAGGCAGCGTGGCGACACGGTCGGGCATGGAAGCCCGACCCTACAATCGGTGGTTGGACGAATAAAATCATATACCGCCAAATGTTGGTGCGATATATACGGTCTTGAACATCAATCGTTTTGGCAATCCCGATTTCACGACCATATAATCCGAAACAAGGAGGAATACGAACGCATATGTCAGTATATAGATGAAAACCCCCTAAAATGGGCAGAGGATTCTTATTTTGTAGAGTAAAAATGTATTATTAATAATCAAAAATAGTTGTTAAAATAAACATGAAAAGGAGTAAAACCATGTCAACACAAATCATCGTAACCCCCGGAATTTCCATCGTTACCTTCAACAACGTACCGAGCGACCTTGAAAACAACTTCATCTACGAGGTCTTCGACAAAGCCGCGATTGCGGGCATTAACATCGACATGATTTGTCAATCGCCCGCAACCTCCGACAAAATCAGCTTCGGGTTCACATTCCCCGACGACGATATGATGAAACTTTTGTCCATCATGAACCTTATTTCGTCGAAGGCCGAGCTTATGCCTATGGTGAATGTGGGGAATGTCAAGCTCACGATTAAGTCGGCGGATATGGTTACGGGGACAGGCTTTGCATCGCGGGTTTTCGGGGTGCTGAAAGAGCTTGATTGCCTGCCGCTGTTGGTGTCAACGGGCATTGACGAAATCTCGCTGTTGGTGTATGAGAGCACGGTGGCGGATTTGGAGAAGAAACTGCGGGAGGTTTTCGCGGCGTAGGGACGACCGCGGTGGGTCGGCAGGGGGCAGGGGGTCTATGTCCGCGCCGAGTGCGGTTTCGCCAGCCCGCCACACAGGCTGTTCAGACTCTACTTCCTCGATTGCGACCTTACAAGTTCACGACTTAATAGGTTTTTTCTACTTGAAAAGTCTGCACTCGCATTAGGCATGTGCTACTTAC
>WRMK01000153.1 GCA_009777155.1 Oscillospiraceae bacterium | reverse complement strand
TGTAGCAAGGACTTGTTGAGAATATTGTCAAAGGGAGGGGGGTGGGGTGAAAAAATTTTACGGGCAACGGGAAAATCTACGGGCGAACCGCGGAAGACCCGCCCCTACCACATTGTTAATTATTAACGACATAAAAATTTTTTCAACGTAGGGGCGAACTGCGTTCGCCCGTATGTTTGCGGAAACATAAAAACGATTGCGAGGTGTAGGGGCGCGCATTGCGCGCCCGTATGTTTGCGGAAACATAAAAACGATTGCGAAATGTAGGGGCGATTTCCAATCGCCCGCAAAAAAGGACTGAGCGTTGCCGCCCAATCCCTGCCTTTTTTAGCTCCCACTTTGAAATGGTAGGGTACACCGCTTTTTCAGCTCCCACTTTGAACCGGTAGGGTACACCGCTTTTTTCGTTCCCACTTTATGGTAGGGTACACCGCTTTTAGGCGTTTCCGCCTTACACTTATTATTATACACTATCAAAATTATTATGTCAATCTTTTTTTGAAAAAACAGGGAACGATAAAAACCGCCCCCTGTTAATCATTCAAAAACTTAAAACAAACCCATAGGGTCCACCCACTCGCCATTTTTACGCACGCCGAAGTGCAGATGCGGGCCTTCGGCAATCTCAATCTCCGCAGTATCACCCACTGCGCCGATAACATCGCCGGAGCCGACTTCCTGCCCGACAGAAACTGTTACGTTCTTGTCCAAGCCGAAGTAGCTTGCAATAATTCCGTCTCCGTGGTCAATCACCACGCAGATACCCCACAAAGGGTCGGAATAGACCTCGTCTACAACGCCGCTCGTCATTGCCATGACCGGTGTACCCAAAGGGGCGACAATATCAATCCCATCGTGGGTTTTCCAAACGCCGAGGGTCTTCGATTTCACAAGCTCGCCGTTTGAAAAGGGATTACCGACCTCGCCCTCAACCGGCATTACCACCGGTGCGCGGGAACGCAGAGGATTGTTCGCCTCCTCGGCGGGGTCGTTGAGAAAATCGCCCGTTTCGGTCTCGTCTTCGGTGTTGTCGGTGTTGCCCGGTGTCACAAACTCGATGTCAGGGGGTACAAGCTCGGTCTCGGGAACGCCGCTCTGCGGGCGGTTCACAGGGGCGTCGTTGCCGAAATACGGCGCAATCGAGTTCTCAACATCGGGTATGCCGCCGATTCGGTTGACCGCCTGATTATAAGCGATATATGTCGAAACGCCGACCGCCGCAACCGAGAGACACAACGCAATCGCGAAGCCCTTGCCCCGCAAAGCCCGCTGAATGTCGCCAAATTTAACCTTTTTCATGAAGTTACTTCCTTTCGTTTAATGTAAGATAACAACCTTAGTTTTAACAGTTTTTGGGAGTTTATTCAGCGATTTTGAAATTAACATAAATTGACGGCAATTAAAAACCAAAATAAATTCGGCATACCTGCGAAAAATAATTGTAACAACAAATAATTTTTGAAAGGCATGGTGAATTTCATGAATATAGATGGCACAGATAGGGGTATACCGCTCGGATTGGGCATGGCGTTGGCGCAGAACAGCGACGCGCTGTCCCGCTTTGCAGGGCTTCCCGTCAACGAAAGGCAGCGGATTATCGAAAAAACCCACAGCATAGGTTCAAAGAAAGAGATGAAAAGTTTTGTGGATAATTTGTCGAAGAATTGGAACGCGTAAAGATAAAACAAGCCCCCGCCGTGAATGGCGGGGGGTTGTTTTGGTTTGGGTTTTGTGATATAATATAATGCAGAAATAATAATGCAGAATGCAGAAATGATTTAATTTCAAGGTAGATTGCCGACGGAAAACAAGTGCAAAGTCACATTATTTCTGCATTTTGCTTTCTGCATTCTGCATTAAACAAAGTGAGGAAGTCCCATGAAAGTGTTAGGTATCGAAACATCCTGCGACGAGACCGCCTGTGCCGTTGTCGAGGACGGCAGGAAAATCCTGTCGTCGGTGGTCGCCTCGCAGGTGGACGAGCATAGGCTTTATGGCGGCGTTGTCCCCGAAATCGCATCCCGCCGACACGCCGAAAACATCGTCGGGGTCTGCGAGGAGGCCTTGGCACAAGCAGGGTGTAAACTCGGCGAGATTGACGCCGTTGCGGTGACACACGCCCCCGGCCTAATCGGCGCGTTGTTGGTCGGGCTGAACTTCGCAAAAGGCGTGGCAATGGCGGCGGGCAAGCCGCTGATTCCCGTCCACCACATAAAGGGCCATGCCGCCGCGAATTACTTAGCCCACCCCGAATTAGAACCGCCATATTTGTGCCTTGCGGTGTCGGGCGGGCATACTATTATAATAGATGTCGCGAGTTACACCTCGTTTAACGTCATGGGCAGAACCCTCGATGATGCGGCGGGCGAGGCCTTCGACAAGGCGGCACGTGCGCTCGGCTTCCCCTACCCCGGCGGTGTCTATATTGACAAAGCCGCAAAACTTGGCGACCGAACCAAGTATACTCTGCCATATCCTAAAACCCCAAACCCGCTCGATTTCAGCTTTTCGGGCCTGAAAACCGCCGTCATAAATCTTATACACAACGCCGAACAGCGGGGTGTCGAAATCGACAAAAACGCAGTCGCCGCCTGCTTTCAGTATACTGTTTGCGATATTTTGTGTGGGAAGTTGCTGAGGGCGGGGGAGATTGTGCAGGGTCGTGCGGGTTCAAGCGCGGGAACTGCAACTCTGCAATCAGCGCAAACTGCGCCCGCTCCCCTGCAATCAGCGCAAACCGCGCCCACCCCCCTGCAATCGGCGCAAACCGCACCCGCTCCTTTGCAATCAGCGCAAACCGCGCCCGCCCCCCTAAAAATCGCCCTAACCGGCGGTGTTGCGGCAAATAGACAACTGCGCGAAATGCTGACCGCGCGTGCCGCCGAAAAATTCCAGTCGCAGGTCTACCTGCCGCCCATAGAACTCTGCGGCGACAACGCCGCCATGATTGCCGCACAAGGCTATTACGAATTTTTGGCGGGGAACACGGCGGGGGCGGATTTGAATGGGTTTGCGACTTGTCAATTGACAGTTGACAATTGATAATGGACAATTGACAATGGACAATTGGATTGGGGTTTTATGTCTTCGCCTTACGGCGTTTGCGCGGTTTGTGGGTGTGAACCATGTAGGGGCGCGGATTTCCACGGTTCGCCCGCAAAATTCGTTCGCTCGCAAAATCCGTTCGCCCGCAAAACCCACCGAAACATGGCGCGGTGTTGTGTAGGGAACGGTTCTTAACCGTTCCGCAAGTCTGCACGACCTTATAAACGGAACGGTTAAGAACCGTTCCCTACAAAAAACCTACGAACGGCAGAAAACACCACACACGCGCAAATTTACGGACGCGCAATGCGCGCCCCTACGTGACGTTACGAACGGCAGAAAACACCACACACGCGCAAATTTACGGACGCGCAATGCGCGCCCCTACGTGACGTTGCAAACGGCAAAAAAAGCCGCTCCTTTATCGGAGCGGCTTTTGCTATGCTTTCGTCAAGTGTCAATTCGCCTTCTGACTCTGTGTATTTTGCCTTTCGCCCTGCTTTTCCGCTGAATTGGTCTGACCGGGGGCGGGCTTGCTTTGTTTTGCGTTGTCCTTACCCTGACCGCCTTTGTTTTTCTTAGCCATGAATCTTTTCCTCCTTGGTAATAAATACAGGCTGTATTTGCTTGCCTTGTATTTATTTTTGACCGGAAAAGGGGAAATATACTTGTTATAGCAATTCCGCTTAGAAATTGCCCGACAGACGAGCACAAAAGCTTTGATATATGCGGTTTTGTGCTCGGATTGTGGTGCAAATTTCAAGCGGAATTGCTATTTTTATTGCTCTGCACTAAATAACAAAAAGCTTTTTGTGTTACTGCTGTTTGTCAAGTCACCCCTGTTCTAATTCCCCCTTTGCTATTAAATCTTCTACAACTCTGGCAAAACCTTCGTTACTTCCATATGTAATCCCTCTAAAAGTAATGCTTGTTAAATTGGGGTTATTGGAGAAAACAGAAGAATAAGGGCGGTGAATTGTGGTTACGCTATCGGGGATTACAACGCTTGTCAACGCAGTATCAAAAAACGCGAACGCGCCGATTGTTGTCACGCTGTCGGGAATTACAACGCTTGCCAATGCAGTCTCGGCAAACGCACTTGGACCGATTGTGGTCACGCCGTCGGGGATTACAACGCTTGTTAATAACGTGCCACTTAATCCGCCGATTGTAGTTAATCCGCTCCCAAACTCAACGCTCGTAAGCCCTGTTCCCGAAAACGCATTGGAGGCGATATTGTTAAGACCGCCGGGAATGGCAATGCTTGTTAATGCCGTTTCTGCAAACGCACTGTACCCGATTTCGGTCACGCTATCGGGAATTACAACGCTTGTCAGATTTTCGCACCGCATAAACGCCGCATCCCCAATTTCGGTTAAACCGGCGGGGAGTGCAATGCTTGTCAACCCTGCACAATCCCTAAATGCGGCTTCGGAAATCTTAACAACGGTGTCGGGAATATACACAGACATAATGCCGCTGTCTCTAAAAGCCTCCTCCCCGATATTTGTCACTGGCTCGTCGTCGATTTTTTTGGGTATGCGAACTTTGATTGATGTTCCCGTGTATTTTGTTATTTCTATTCCCTGCGTTGTTGCGTCGTATTTGTATGCAAATTCTTTAACAGGCGTTTCGTCCATATCGGGTGGTGGGTTGTTTCCGTGTGGGGTAGAACCATCGCCGCCGCACGCCGCCAAGCTCGCAAGCGTGATAATCGCCATAAGTAATGCTAAAATCTTCCTCATAATGTTTTACCTCATTTTCAAAATTTGTCGAATTTCGACTGAATACAAGTATAACACACAAAAACACCCTTGTCAAGAGGTAGAGCCAAATTGATATTGATATATCAGATTGGCTCTATTATCATTAAAAAGGGTGATAAATGTGATTATACCGTTCAGTATAAGGATTAAAGCATTGCGGGAAGCAAAAGGCGTGACCCAAAGCGAAATAGCGCGGCAATTATCAATCACAAGAAACGGCTACAATTCATGGGAGCAAGGGTTAAGCATGGCTTCGCCTGTGTATCTCA
>WRMK01000152.1 GCA_009777155.1 Oscillospiraceae bacterium | reverse complement strand
GGCGAATTTTTCGCCATACTGCGTTAAAATTTTCCGCAATGCACAAAGCATTACGAAAAATTTTGCCTTGTCTGACAAAAAATATCGCTCGATTTATCGGCACGTTGCTTGTGAAGACGGATTCTAAATTATTTCTGCATTCTGCATTATCATTCCTGCATTACGAATCAATCCGTCGCCGCCCCAAACACCGCGGCCATCTCCTTAACCTTCTCGATACTGCCCTCAATTTTCAGTTTCCCGGTCAAGAACGCCTGCACCGAGTTGAGTTTGTTGTTAATCAGCTTGACAAAATTGTCGGACGAGATAATCATGTTGGCTTGGCGGTCGTTGTAGGAATACGGCTCGACCGTCAGCGCGCCGTCCTTAATTTCGACGTAGAAGACCTTGTCTATGTCTTTCAAAGTCACCTGTACCGCCAAAAATCCCTGATAGGATGCAGGGTTAAAGCCGGCGGTTTTCTGCTTGATTTCCGCGAGAATGTTTTCTAATGAAGTCATGTGACACCTCCTGTTTTTATTAACAGTCGATTGCGAAATGTCGGACGGGCAATGCCCGCCCCTACATATAGGAGTTGCGGCGCATGAAACGTCTGCTTATTGTAGGGGCGCAGCATTTCTTCGCAAGCGATGCGCGTCCGTTAGTTTCGCAATCGCTATTACTAATTTAATTATACAATAAATTGTAAGAAATATCCATTTACATATTAGCTATAAATAAATTTATTTTGCGGTTTGTGTTGTGTAAAATGTATAGCTTGACGTTTGGGTTTTTTTGTGGTAGAATAAGGTAAAAGAATTAAGGAGCGTAAAAATGAACGTATATTCGGATAGAATTAAGAACCTCAAACCCTCGATAATCAGGGAAATCTTCAAGTTCACCGCCGACCCCACCGTTATCCCCTTTGCGGCGGGCAACCCCTCGCCCGAAGTCTTCCCGACGGCGCAATTGGCGCGGATTGCCGCCGATATTTTCGCTGAGGACCCCATCACCGCCTTGCAGTATTCGGTGTCGGAGGGGTACCCTAAGTTGCGGGATTGGCTCAAGGCCGACATGGAGGCAAAGGAGCAGTTCCGCCCGGGTGACGACGATTTGATTATAACGGCGGGCGCACAGCAGGTCATGGAGCTTGCAACTAAAGTCATCTGCAACGAGGGCGAGACTATAATCTGCGAGTCGCCAAGTTTCATCGGCTCGTTGAATACTTTCCGTTCCTACAACGCCAAGCTTATCGGGGTGGAGATGGACGACGACGGCATGAGACCCGAACGGCTTGACGCCGCCCTCACCGCAAACCCGCGCACCGCCTTTATCTACACGATTCCTAATTTTCAAAACCCCACAGGTAAAACCATGTCGCTACAACGCAGGAAAGAAATATTATCCGTTGCGTATAAACACAACGTACTTATACTCGAAGACAACCCCTACGGCGACCTGCGATTTTCGGGGGTAGACCTGCCCTCGATTAAATCGCTTGACAAAAAAGGCAAGGTAATTTACGCGGGCAGTTTCTCGAAGACGATATCGCCCGGGCTGCGGGTCGGGTACATGATTGCGCCTGCAAACATTGTTCAGCGCAGCATCGCCGCCCTGCAATGCTCAACCGTGCACACCAATATTTTTGCACAGATGTTGGTAGAACGGTTTGTCACGAGCCGCGAATACAGCGGGTATCTTGAAAATCTGCGGCAGGTCTACAAGCGCAAGCGTGACCTAATGCTCGGGACTCTAAAGTTCGCGTTTCCCACATCGGTCGGCTTCACCGAGCCGGAGGGCGGGCTGTTTATTTGGGGTACACTGCCCTATGGGGACGGCGTCGAATTCGCCCGCAAAGCCGTCAGCCACAAGGTCGCCATCGTCCCCGGCAATGCCTTTTCGGTGGACGAAAACGAGAAAACCCTCTGCTTCCGCATGACCTACGCAACTCCCTCGGACGAGCAGATTGAGCGAGGCGCGGAGCTGTTGGCGAAGTGCTACTTGGCAAACGTCACTTGATTAATGCAGAAATGAGAATGCAGAATGGAGAAATGGATTAAATTGTGATGTGGGTGGGCGTTGGGAAACTACTGCTATTTATGCGGGCGAACGCAGTTCGCCCCTACGTTGAAATCCATTACAGGCAACAGGAAAATTCGGAAACATTGAAAAAGTCCCCACAACCCAAAACCCCGCATACCTCTAATCGAGATGTACGCAATACGAAAACACGCCAATATACCTCGGCAAAGCACTGCGTTATGGGCGGGTTTTCGTGTTAAGCTGTAGCCTCGTATCGTGCCCGCCGCATGGCGCGGGTTTCTTTGGTTCGTTTCTTTGCCCGGGCAAAGAAATGAACGTCCCCCGTTAAGCGCGGCTGCGCCGCGCCGCAAAGTCCACAGAAACACAATAATTTTCAACCACATAAAAAACCCCCAAAAGAAAGGAAAAAACCATGAACAAAAAAACCTTCCTAAGCGGCATACAACCCACAAACATACCCCACATCGGCAACTATTTCGGCGCAATCAAAAACTGGGTCAGCTCACAAGGCGGCAGTGGCGAAACGGCCTTGGATTCCTATTATTTTTTGGCCGATTTGCACGCGATTACGGTTCGTCAGAATCCGACTGAATTTGAGCGGCAGGTGTTGGATTGTTTCGCGCTGTTTTTGGCGGTCGGATTAGACCCGGAGTTGTCCGCGCTGTTCGTGCAGAGCCACGTCCCCGAGCATACCGAGCTGTCGTGGATTTTGAGCTGTTATGCACAGTTCGGCGAGTTGTCCCGCATGACCCAATTCAAGGACAAGTCCGCCAATCAGAAAGAGGGCGAGGTTAATATTGGGCTGTTTAGTTACCCGGTGTTGCAGGCGGCGGATATTTTGATTTATCAAGCCGATTTTGTACCCGTGGGCAAAGACCAAAAGCAACATCTTGAGTTGGCGCGCAATATTGCAGTGCGGTTCAATCAGGCGCACGGTGAGACTTTCAAGTTACCCGCGCCGTACAACAATATCACCCAAAACACCGCGAAGATTATGTCGCTGTCCGAGCCGACTAAGAAGATGTCGAAATCCGATGCAAACCCGCACGCAACCGTGCTTTTGCTCGATGATAAGGATACTGTCGTGAAGAAATTCAAACGCGCCGTCACCGATAGCGAGGCCAAGGTGGAATACCGCGAAAACGACCCCGCCAAAGCCGGTATCAACAACCTCATGACCATTTACGGCGCAGTGTGTGACAAATCCATGCCCGAAATTGAGGCCGAATTTGGCGGCAAAGGCTACGGCGACTTCAAGACGGCGGTAGGCGAGGCCGTCGCCGATATGCTACTGCCCATTCAAACCGCCTACAACCGCATCAGAACCGACCGCGCGTATATTGAATCCTGCATGAAAAACGGCGCGGCGAAGGCGTCCGCTGCGGCTCGTAAGACGCTGATTGATGTTAAGGGTAAGGTGGGTTTTTTGGTGGTTGATAATTGATATGTAGGGACGACCGCCCCGATTATTTGGGGCAACCCTCAGGTCGTCCGTGGGTTTTCGGCGATTGCGTTGATTTTCCTGTTGTCCGTATATTTTTTCAACGTAGGGGCGAACTGCGTTCGCCCGACCGCCCTCGGTCGTCCGTAATCCCCCGAAACATTGCGCGGTGTTTTGTAGGGAACGGTTCATAACCGTTCCGTTTATAAGGTCGCAAAAACCTGCGGAACGGTTACGAACCATTCCCTACATTAAAATGCCAATAAAATTTTTTCACGGCATAAAATACCCGATGTGCAGAGTAAAAACGGGCGAACGCAGTTCGCCCCTACGTTGAAAAGGCATACAAGCGACAGTAAAATTTACGGACGACCGAGGGCGGTCGTCCCTACAGCGAAAATTTTCAACCACATAAAAATATTTAACAACGTAGGGGCGAGATTGCCACGGTTCGCCCGCCCGGAACATCATCGCCCTAATAATACCCCGCAATCCTCGCAGCCCGCTCCCGTATAACCCTCCCAACCCGCGCCGGGCTGATGACCTTTACGAACGGCCCGTAGGACATGATGTAGCTGTAGAGCCACTCGTTTTCGGGGAAGCAGAGGTCTATTCTGTATTTGCCGTCACTTGTCGGCGCAATCATATCGTCGTCGTAATCGTCGCAAAGCCTGTGCAGGACGTCTTCTGTGAATTCCAAAGTGAGTTTGGTGAAAGGCGGGTCTTTTGCGTCTTTCTCGAAAGATTTACCCTCCTCGTCTTTTGCAGTCTCGTGAATGAGATTGCGGTCGAAAGTTTTGCCGGTAATCCGTACTTTCTTGACCCGCGAGATTCTGAAAGTCCTGTAATCATGCTTATTCAGGCAGTACCCCCACAGGTACCACGCCTGCGACTTGAAAATCAGGCGCAGTGGCTCGATTTTGCGGCGGCTTTTCTCGTTATAGGCGTTGATGTAGTCCACCTCGATGATTTTACTCTGCTGAATTGCCGCCTTTATGTCGGTGAATTTGTCGCCGCTGTTGGGGTTACTGCCCCATGGCGAAAAGTCCACGGAAATCCAGTCGCTATCGGTCTTTTTGAAGATTCCGCCGAGTTTTTCCAACACGGCGTCAATCTCGGGAAAGCGGGTCGCATTAAGGGTTTGCAGTGCCAACAGAATACTCTCGCGCTCCGCACCCGACAGCACGGCGCGGTTGACGGTGTAGTCCTCCAAGATTGAAATCCCGCCGTTCGCCCCCTGCGACGAGTAGACCGGCACGCCCGACGCGCTCAACACGTCAATATCGCGGTAAATCGTCCGCGCCGACACCCCGAACCGCTCGGCGAGTTCGGCCGCGGTGACGGTTTTTTTGTTCAGTAAAATCGTGGTGATTTCGAGAAGGCGGTTTAGTTTCATATGGTTCACGTCTTTCTTGTATAATTGTGGGGGTTTGTAGGGACGCCCGCGGTGGGTCGGCAGGGGGCGGGGGTCTATGTCTGCACCACCGCAAGAACCGCACGCCCGCGTTCTACGCTTGATAAAGCTCGAACAACTCGAGCCGAACCGTTATCAGTTAGCAGGTACCCATTTGCGAGTACAGACTTTTCAGGTAGATAAAACCTATTAAGTCGTGAACTTGTAAGTTTGCAATCGAGAAAGTGGAGTTTGATGAGTTTGTGTGGCGG
>WRMK01000151.1 GCA_009777155.1 Oscillospiraceae bacterium | reverse complement strand
TATTTAAGCAAAATTCAACGCAGTATGGCGGAAAATTTTCCGCAAAGATTTAGTGATTCTTAAGTTAATCGACTATAACACCGCAGGGCTTGCCCTGCACCCCTCGCCTACGGCGAGAGAGCCGCCCCAAGGGGAGGAGTATTACACCCTTAGGAATTGTTGATAAATAACTTGACTATTTGCCTTGTCTTTTTGCCGCCATACTGCGTTAAAATTTTTCGCAATGCACAAAGCATTACTCAAAATTTTGCCTTGTATGACAACAAAAATCCTGCGGCAAATTTAGTCAACTTATTCATCAACAATTCCTTACTTTCAATAAAACAAAGCACGGCGGGAATACTCGCCGTGCTTTGTGCGTTTATATTAACTTTGGTGAACGAGTTGCCTACTTTTTCAAGTTAGACTCCTTATAACTCGTGTGCAAAAGCTCGTGTGCCTTGTGTCCGCCGGGTTCGCCTAAAAATTCGGCATAAACCTGCTTAACATCGGGACTTTCGTGGGATTTCCTCAACTCTCCCCTTGATTTATCAAGGCTGTACAATGCTTTGGCACGTTCGGCGCGAATATCGGTAAAGTTGCGGACTTTGCTCGGCACGATAATCTGTCCGCCGCCATTGACACAACCGCCCGGACAAGCCATTATTTCAATGAAATGCAGATTCGAATCGCCTTTTTTGACTTTTTCAAGGAGTTCCTTAGCGTTGGACAATCCGCTTGCTACGGCGACATTTACTTCCAAATCGCCCGCTTTGTATGATGCGGTTTTAATTCCGTCAACACCGCGAACCTCCTCAAATTCTACAGGTGAATCGGGAGTTTCGCCCGTGAGTTTCCACACAGCGGTACGCAATGCGGCTTCCATAACTCCGCCGGTTGCGCCGAATATAACAGCCGCACCCGTGCCTTTACCGAGAGGTGAGTCAAACTCGCCATCGGGCAGTTCGGTAAAACGGATTCCCGCTTTTTGAATCATTCTTGCCAACTCGCGGGTAGTAATGCTGATGTCAACGTCTTGAAGTTCCCCTTGCCCCGATTGATTATCCCGGGCAAGCTCAAACTTTTTGGCGACACACGGCATAACCGAAACGCTCACTATTTTATCGGGCTTAATATTCATTTTTTCCGCCCAGTAGGTTTTAATAATCGCACCCTGCATTTGTTGCGGCGATTTGCAACTTGACAGGTTTGGGAGCAATTCCGGCTGATATGCTTCACAGTAGCGAACCCAACCGGGAGAGCATGACGTGATTATCGGGAGAACTCCGTTATTATTCACCCTGTCGAGCAATTCGTTGGATTCCTCCATAACAGTCAAGTCCGCGCCGAAGTTGGTATCAAATACATAATTGAAGCCCAATCCGCGGAGAGCCGACACCATTTTGCCTTCAACAGGAGTCCCCATTGTATAACCGAATGCCTCGCCCAATGACGCTCTAACGGCGGGAGCGGTCTGCACCACTACAACCTTGTCATTATCGGCAAGTGCCTCCCACAGTTTGTCGGTGTCGTCTTTTTCCGAGAGTGCACCCGTGGGGCAGACGTTTATGCACTGCCCGCATGAAACACAGGCTGTATCGCCGAGTTCCATATCAAACGCACAGTTGATTTGTGTTTCGATTCCACGATAATTCGCGCCGATAACGCCGACATCTTGATTACTGCAAGCGGCTACACAGCGACGGCAATTGATGCACTTTGAGTTATCACGGTACATATGCAACGATGAATCATCAACTTCAAAATGCGAACCGTTAGAACCGCTGAACCGATTTTCATCGTCAACTCCGAGTTCCTTGCAAAGACTCTGCAATTCGCAGTCCGCACTGCGTATACAACTGAGGCATTTGCGGCGATGCTCGGACAATAGGAGCTGCAAAGTGGTTTTTCTGCTGTCGAGTACCGACTGTGAGCGGGTTAAGAAGTTTTTGCCATCGTCAAACCTTGTAAGTTTGTAAACACAGGCAGCGACCAAATTACCCGGACCGTCAACTTCCACAACGCAAATGCGGCAAGCACCAATCTCGTTGGCATCTTTGAGCCAACAAAGCGTAGGAATCTCCACATTATTTGCCCGCGCAGCCTCAAGGATTGTCGTACCGGGAGCAGCCGCATATTCTACCCCGTTAAACTTTATATTTACCATAAGTTTATTATTACCCTTTCGTTTTAATTTATGATAGTTAAATACTATAGTTACAGCACTATGCTCTGTTGCTATACTTTTACTATCGCACTGAATTTCTTACAAGAATCTACGCAGACTCCGCATTTAATACACTTTTCTTGGTCAATTACGTGCGGCTTTTTAACCTCGCCGATAATCGCATCCACCGGGCAGGCACGTTTACACAAGGTACAACCAACGCATTTTTCAGCAAGAATCATATAAGAAATCAAGTCCTCGCAAATTCCGGCGGCGCATTTTTTTTCTTTAATGTGCTGAATATACTCGTCCTTGAAGTTCTCGTACATTGAAAGCACCGGGTTAGGCGCGGTCTGCCCCAATCCGCAAAGGGAATTTTTCTTGATATACTTGCAAAGTTTAATCATTTCGTCGAGGTCGCTCATTTCGCCGTTGCCCGATGTGATTTTTTCAAGCATTTCATAGAGACGCTTTGTTCCTATACGGCAGGGTGTGCATTTGCCGCAAGACTCCTCAACAGTAAACTCAAGGAAAAACTTTGCCATATCGACCATGCAGTTGTCTTCGTCCATTACTATCAGCCCGCCCGAACCCATCATTGAGCCGATTGATATAAGGTTGTCATAGTCGATGGGAATATCGAGGTTGTTTTCTGCGATACATCCGCCTGAAGGGCCGCCCGTTTGGGCAGCTTTGTACTTTTTGCCGTTGGGAATCCCGCCACCAATATCGTACAAAACCTCACGCAATGTCATCCCCATAGGGATTTCTACAAGCCCGGTATTGTTAATTTTTCCGCCTAATGCGAAAACCTTTGTTCCTTTGGATTTTTCAGTCCCCAATGTAGTAAACCAATCCGCGCCTTTAATGAAGATTCGCGGGACGTTTGCATAAGTTTCGACATTGTTGAGAATGGTCGGTTTGCCGAACAATCCCTTTTCGGCGGGGAACGGGGGGCGAGGATTGGGTTCACCGCGATTCCCCTCGATTGAAACCATCAGCGCGGTTTCCTCACCGCAGACGAATGCACCTGCGCCGAGCCGTATTTCCAAATCAAAGCTGAAGCCGCTGTCGAATATATTATCACCGAGAAGTCCGTATTCCTTAGCTTGTGAAATTGCAATTTCGAGCCGCTTGACCGCCAACGGATATTCCGCACGTAAGTAGATGTAGCCTTGGGTCGCGCCGATTGCATATCCGGCGATTGCCATCGCTTCTATAAGTGCGTGGGGGTCGCCTTCTAAAATGGAACGGTCCATAAACGCGCCGGGGTCGCCCTCATCGGCATTGCAGCAGACGTATTTTTGGTCGGCATCGGGTATAATTGTTCTGGCTAAGTGCCACTTCATACCTGTCGAGAAGCCTCCGCCTCCCCTTCCGCGGAGTCCCGATGCTTTTACGATTTCAATTACCTTTTCGGGGGTGAAAGAATCATCGCCCAAAATCATACCTAATGCTTTATACCCGTCAACGGCGATGTATTCTTCAATTCTTTCGGGGTCGATAAAACCGCAGTTACGGAGTGCCACACGTTCCTGCTTTTTATAAAAAGCGGTGTTCGCGAGGGACTTTGTTTGTGTACAAGACATATTCTTTTATCCTTTCCAATTAATTTATGCTTTTAAGCAAGTGATGTGTTGCTTACGGTATACTCCGCAACTATTTCGCCGTTTACTAAGTGCTTTTCGGCAACCTTTGCGGCTTTTTCAGCATCCATGTTAATATAGGTGACAGGCTCTTCACCTTTTTTGATAATTTCTACAAGCGGCTCGTATTGGCAAAGCCCGATACAGCCTACTCGCGTTACCGAAACATCGCCGGACAGGTTGTTATTCTTCACAACCTCCTCAAATGCATCGATTACCGGTTTTGCACCCGCCGCTATACCGCAGGTAGCCATTCCTACTAAAACGCGGGTGGAATACGAATTAATCTCATTTTCCGTCTTTTCTTTAAGAGCTTGTAATTCGTTCAAATTTTTCATTTTTTTACACCATGCCTTTCTGCACAAACGTGCTGTTGAAAGTTTCGTTTTCCGCATTTACGCAGATTTACTTTCAAACTTTTTACCCATGCCTTTCTTCACAAATGTGCTGTTGAAAGTTTCGTTTTCCGCATTTACGCAGATTTACTTTCAAACTTTTGTCTCCTATTAATACTTCGCTAATATGTCGGCTACTTCCTTGTCAGTCCCCTCAAGTCTCCCGTAAACATCATCGTTAATCATGATTACGGGAGCTAAACCGCAAGCACCGATGCAACGACAGTCTTCCACCGAAAATTTCCCGTCGGGGGTAACGCCTCCTCCTTCGAGTCCGAGCTTTTCTCTGAACTTCTTGGAAATATCGCCCGCACCTTTAACATAGCAGGCTGTCCCCAAGCAAATTGCAATTTTGTATTTACCTTTGGGGTTCAGCGAAAATTGAGAGTAAAAAGTCACTATCCCGTAGATTTTTGCCAAGGGAACACCCATTCCCCGTGCAATTATCTCCTGCACTTCAATCGGAAGATAGCCGTAGACCTCCTGCGCTTCCTGCAAAACCGGCATAAGCGCGCCCGGTAATTCCTTGTGCTTTTCAATAATTGCCAACAACGATTTTTCCTGCTCGGCAGTTCCCGCAAAGGGAACTGCGCATTTTTTCATTGCCATGCCTTTGCCTCCTTGGTAGTTTTTTTAAATGGTTTTATAATGATTTTAAAATGTACAAGATAATTATAACACAACAAAAAGTAAAATGCAACCATGAAATTAAATATTGTTAAAAAAATATTTATTTCGGCTAAACAGGCTCTAAAGCTCATTCTCATAGGCTTTTATAGTCGTTTAACTTAAGAAGTGCTTGAGAAGATTTGCGTGAAGGTTTTTCGTCAGACAAGGCGAATTTTGTGCGAATATCCGCTGATATTTAAGCAAAATTCAACGCAGTATGGCGGAAAATTTTCCGCAAAGATTTAGTGATTCTTAAGTTAATCGACTATAAGAACCAAATATCGCT
>WRMK01000150.1 GCA_009777155.1 Oscillospiraceae bacterium | reverse complement strand
TGTGTGGTTTTTTTTTTGTGGTAAATTTTTTTTTTGGGGGGGGGGGCCCCCCGCCCCGGAGAAAAAGGGGGTTGTTGTTGGGGGGGGGGAGAAAAGCCCCGACCCTACACGCCTTTCCTTGCGAATACCTTATTAACCGCATGCCGATGCGGCACACCTGCTGAATTGCAATCGAAAATATATTCCTCGGCCTGCTCGATTAGCCAATCGTGGAAATATGTGAACAGCTGGCCCGATAGGAGCGGGTAGAAGTGTTCTTCTTTTTCGGGGGAGGGCGCTATGAACGGCTTTTGCACGAAGGCTTGGAAGGCCGCTATGCCGCCGGGTTTTATGTGGGTTTTGTAGTCGGCGATGATTTCCTCGCGCAGGTCGGGTTTTATGCAGTGGAACGCGCCGTTTGAGTAGACTATATCGTAATTCTCGTCAAGCCTGTAGTCGTTGATGTCGGCCTTGAAAACATTGACGTGAACCCGCGCATTGTCGGCTAAACGCTTGGTTTTCTCGATTCCCGAGACCGAAATATCGAACCCGCTGACATCGTAGCCGCACCGTGCAAAAAAGACCGCGTCTTTGCCCTCGCCGCAACCTATGTCGATTAGGCGCAGTTGCTTCTCACTGCTCGGAGGTAGTAGCGAAAAGACTTTGAGGCACATCGGCGAGGGGGTTATGCCCCAGTAATACTCATCGGTGTTTCGGTAGGTGTTTTCGTAATAGGTCGGGTCGTCGCGGTAGGCGGAGTACCCGAAAAGCCTGTCTATGCCTACTTCCAAGGCCTGCGCCAACTTAGGCAGCAATACAGTATCAGGCACAGACTGCCCCGTCTCCCACTTGCTGACCGCTTGCGAGGTTATCACGAGCTTGGTTGCAAGCTGTTCCTGGGTTAGGCCGCGCGCTTTGCGGTATCGGGCAATATTTCCGGCTAAGATTGTCTTCATAAAATCAACTCCTATTAGTATTGTATCACATTATTCAAGGCAATACAATAACTTTGTAATTGATTTTCACAAAAATCCAACTATCGGTTGGATTTTTTATTGCCAACCACGCAAAGCAGGATTACCGTCACCACCGAAATCGCAATAATTACGGGCAACAGCCAATTGCGCCCATTTCCCGCGCCATCGTCGTCGTCAAATGCGCCCCGCAGAACATCGGGAGTTTCGGGAATTTCGGGAGGTTCGGTGTAACCGATTTCGGGGGTGTCGGGTTCTGCACTTATTTCGAGTGCAAGAGTATACTGCCGCTGTTCCGCTCTGTCGCCCCTGTGGTCGAACGAGAGGGCGAGCGGGGATATGTCGAAGTGCTTGTAGAGCGGCGGGACGTAGGTAAGCTGTGAGTTTTGGTAGATGCTTTTTCGGTCCCAAGTCGGGTCGGTGTAGACCCAGCGGCCCTCGGCTTCGTACCAAAACGCAACCCACTCGTGAACCGCCGTTTTGAGGGGTAAATTCTCGTAGGTCACGCCGTTCGCCGCAGAGACCGTGCCGCCTTTTATGTTGACCGCCTGTATGCCCGCTGTTTCGAGCAACGCGCCATACAGATTCGCGATACCTATGCAGACCGAGCGGTTGTCGCGCAGTGTCGCCGCGATTGAAACGCTCTCCTCGCTGACCTCGTTGTCGCGTGCATCCATGTCGTAGGCGATGTTTTCGGCGACCCATGCGTTTAGGGCTTTTGCCTTTTGATAATCGTCGTCAAGGCCGCTTGTAACATCTTGCACAATTCGGCGCAACAACTCAAGCGCATTGTTTATTTCGGCGAAATACAACTCCGCGCTGATGTAATACGAGCTGATTTGGGGGGTGAGAACGATGTGATTTTCGACTACTGCGGCGGTTTTCGCGCCGAGGCCGTTGTCGGGGAAGAACCAGCCGATTTCGGGGGCGTACTCGATGCGGTAAGAGAGTGTCGGCGCGTCGTCAAAGGCTATGACTACCGTGGCGTTGCCCGCGTCCCTCATGCGGCCCGTGAAACTGCCTGTGAATCTGCCGTTGTCCTCAACGTCGAGGGTTATTTCACGGCGGTCGATTCCGCCGCCGCGTATGTGAAAATCGGAGACGGTTGCACCCGCAAAAAAGCCCTCGGCATAGACAACATCGCCGTTTGCGGTCAGGAGCGCGTACCGCTCGGGGTCAAGGGTCGTGCGTAATTCAAAGCAACGCCCCAAGGCCGCCTGTTCCGCAGTATCAGCGGAAACAGCCGGCGCAAAACTTAGTATTATCGCAAAGACTATAATAATTCTAAAAAGTTTCATAGTTTATTATAGCACATTTTGTCGGGGGTTGTCAAGCAATGCAGAATGCAGAATGCAAAATGCAGAAATAATTTAGATTTCAAGCGGTTTTCCGACGGATATGCGGCTTGTAATTACATTTATTTCTGCATTCTGCATTATTATTTCTGCATTAGAAAGTTTTCCCATCAAACCCCGTCATAAACCCATTAATCGCGAACGAGCATATATCGCCGCCGATAATTCGCCCCCTGTAGACCAAAACATTGGCGAAGACGTCCATGTCGGCGGGGTGGTTGAGGACGCGGAAACTGTAGCTTTCGACTATATCTGCGCGGTAGCGCGAGAGGTCGAAGCCTTGGCGTTTTTGCATGGCGTTGTAGTCGGCGTAGGCGGGGGTGAACTTTGCGGGGATTTGCAGGTTCTTGACCGTTATGGGCGTCGCCTCGACCTCCCAGCCGTGTTTATTCAGGTACAGCAGTATGTCTGCGGTGGTTTTGGCGCGGGGGCGCGGCCTGCCGATTTCCGCAGTGCAACGGGTCATCAGCAGGACTGCGAAAAGCGTGATTATCGCTAAAAGCGCGAGTTTTCGTTTCTGAACGGGGCGGGCGAGTTGGTATGTTTTGTACATATTTTGTCTCCTTGTAAAATATTGGTATTTTGCGGGCGAACGCAGTTCGCCCCTACATACATTGCCGTCTTTATGTTGTTGAAAATTTTTATTGTAGGGACGACCGCCCTCGGTCGTCCGTGGATTTTACTGTTGTTTGTGATGGATTTCAACGTAGGGGCGAACTGCGTTCGCCCGTGGGTTTTTGGCGTACATGGGGTCGTGGGTTTTTGGCGTACATGGGGTCGTGTGTTTTGGCGTACATGAGGTCGTGTGTTTTGGCGTACATGGGGTCGTGGGTTTTTGTGTTTCCGTGGGGTTGTCAGGGGGCGGGAGTACGGCAGGGGGTAGGGGGCGGGGGTGTCCCAAACCGCCTCACAAGATTTCGCACCCGAACGCAGGATAGGTCGATTAAACTTAACTCTCACGAGGGCGGCGTTAAGCCGCCTTTCGAGACTTACGAGGTTCGGGAAATGCACTGCGGATTTCTCGGTAGGCGTATGCGCGGGTGACGAAACTTGTTCGGCGGTTTGGGACACCCCCGCCCCCTACCCCCTGCCGTACCCCCGCGTGACAACCCCATATAATCTATGCGGATTTCTCAGTAGGCGTATGCGCGGGTGACGAAACTTGTTCGGCGGTTTGGGACACCCCCGCCCCCTACCCCCTGCCGTACCCCCGCATGACAACCCCATATAATCTATATGGTACAACAATGCACAAAATTCACCTATATATATTGTCAAATTCGCCGAAATTACAGCTTGGGTTTGGCGCGGGCGGCGAAAAGTCGCGTTTTTTTGTAAATAAGTAACAACAAAAACCCCAAAGTTGCTTTGCTGTTTTGTAACGATTGGGCAATTTACCTAAAGCATTTTCGCAAAATTTAGTTATTTAGGTACTTTACTTTTTTGATTAGTACTGGTATTATATAAAAGTAGCATATAAAACCACATTATTATAGTAGGAGGTTATAGTAAAAATGGCAAGTTTAGCGTTAAAAAGTATCTATAAGCGTTATCCGGGGGGCGTAATCGCCGTTTCGGATTTCACCATGAACATCAAGGACAAGGAATTTATCATTCTTGTAGGGCCGTCCGGTTGCGGTAAGTCCACCACCTTGCGTATGATTGCGGGGCTGGAAGAAATTACCGAGGGCGAGCTGTTCATAGGTGACCGTCTTGTGAACGACGTTGCACCTAAAGACCGCGATATCGCGATGGTGTTCCAGAACTACGCGCTTTATCCGCACATGTCGGTGTTTGAAAACATGGCGTTCGGTTTGAAACTGCGTAAAGTCCCCAAGGATGAAATCCGCAAATTAGTTGACGAAGCGGCGAAAATCCTCGACATTCAGCACTTGTTAGACCGTAAACCCAAGGCGCTTTCGGGCGGTCAGAGACAGCGTGTGGCTTTGGGGCGTGCGATTGTACGCGACCCGCAAGTATTCCTGCTTGACGAGCCGCTCTCCAACCTTGACGCAAAACTCCGCGCGCAGATGAGGACCGAGTTGTCTAAATTGCACAAAAAACTCGGCACAACTTTTATCTATGTAACACATGACCAAATCGAGGCTATGACAATGGGCGACAGAATCGTGGTTATGAAAGACGGGTATATTCAGCAGATTGACAGCCCGATTAACCTCTATTCCAACCCCGTGAATAAATTCGTGGCAGGATTTATCGGTTCGCCGCAGATGAATTTCATCGAGTCGAAAATGCTGAAAGTTGACGGCAAGTACACCGTTGAATTCGGCTCGGAGGACACCAAAACTTCGAGAGGGCGCAAGTTCTACGTTGAAGTGCCGTCCGCAAAGGCAGACTCCGACAAGCTTGAGAGCTATGTTGACAGGGAGATAATCCTCGGTATTCGTCCGGAAAATATTCACGACGAGGAGCTTTTCCTCAATTCGGCAAAAACCGGCACGATTGAGGCGACAATCGACGTCGCGGAAATGATGGGTGCGGAGACTTATCTGTATCTCACATGTGAGGGAATCCCGCTCACAGTAAGAGTTTCGAGCCGTTCGCAGTCGAGACCGGGTGATGTGATTAAATTGGCGATTGACCCGAATCATATTCATCTGTTTGATAAGGATGATGAACATTCGATTTTGACGGGGACCTTGTAGGGTAAATAAATGGGCGAACACAGTTCGCCCATTTTTTAATGCAGAAATAATAATGCAGAATGCAGAAATAAATAATTACGAGGTTGTTTTCCGTCGGAACACTGCCTTGTAATTAAGAATCCGTTTTCACAAGCAACGCACCGCTAAATCGGCGAATTTTTCGCCATACTGCGTTAAAATTTTCCGCAATGCACAAAGCATTACGAAAAATTTTGCCTTGTCTGACAAAAAATATCGCTCGATTTATCGGCACGTTGCTTG
>WRMK01000149.1 GCA_009777155.1 Oscillospiraceae bacterium | reverse complement strand
CCGTAAGAAAACTTTGCTTTAGCAAAGTTTTAATAGCCGCCAACCTTGCTTATAATTTAATAAAATAAAACGGGCGGCTATTGAAGCCGCCGCTTTAGGTTAGTCAGTGTACATTTTCTTTCGCCTGTTGAGCCTTCCAACTCTCGAACTCTAACTTGCCCTTGTCGCTTTCAAAATACTTTTGTATTTCCGGCAACAGCAGTCGTGCCAAAGCCTCAAGTTGGTGCGCAGGCATTTTTGATGTTTCCATCGGCAGTCCTCTTTCATAAAGTAATTTATGAACCGAGTTCCTTCGCTTGTCAAGATTGCTCTCGTCGCGCGATATGTAGACTGACCGACTTTATTATAGCAGATTTTAGGGATTTTGTCAAGTAAAATTTTTTCGAGGTCGGAGAAATATTTTTTATTTTCGTCCACGAAAATTGAGAACAGCGTAGCTGTTCGATTGAAGAAAATCTGTGAGATTTTCAAATTCAAGGGTTTGGGGTTTCCCAACAAGCCTGTTTTGAGTACGCAAAACATATGCTTGCTCCGCTACTAAATCAGACTTTCAAAAAATTTATTTTCGCAAAAAATGGAATCATGTAATTCCTGTTTTGGTGGAGGAACAAGCAACGCATTTGTGTACCCAAATGCAACTTTTCAAAATTTCTCGCCATACTCTAAATTTGAAAATGCTCTTGTTGGGAAAATCCCAAACCCTTTTTGCAATCGAACGCAGAGCGTTCTCGGTTTTCGTGGACGAAAACAAGCGGCAGTAATAAAGATATTAATCTCCACTACTTCCTCACCCCACGACTCACAGCAGAATTCTGAAACTCCTGTTGATTTAAAGCGAACTTCGCTTTCTGCGGCTCCCTTTTCAGCCAATCAAGTGCCAAAAAAGCCCCCACCACATTCATCTGCTTTTTCTTTGTGCGAATTGACTCGACTGTGAAGCCCTCCACGGCTATATCGCTGACTTTCCCTGTGTTGAACCATTCCTCGAATGCCGTGTATATTTCCGGTGCGAGTTTCTGAATTTTTTCGACAATGCCGTCAACTTGACTTTCTTTGCAGTCCAAGTCGCTTATCAGTCTTTCTCTGATGATTTTTGAATCTAACATTTGCTTCTCCTTTCTTGATTAAAGCCCCATTTTATTAATGTACGCCTCGATAACATCGGCGGCAAACACGCGAGAGTCAACTTCAACCGCTTGATTGTAATAATCCTCGAAATCAAACGCTCCGGTGTTATAGTTAATTATATTACGCTCCCACGCTTCAATAAGTGCGGGTGAAATATCGGGGAAGTTTTCGGGGTTGGCTATTGCATCAAACTGCATTTGATGCCGCGCTTCGTGGAGCGTTGTGTTTAATGCTTCGCTCAACATTTCGGGGTCTTGCAAAATTCTGTAATCGACATAAATGTAACCGCTTCCGTCGGACATTCCGAAAGTGCCCTCGCCTAAATCGGCTATGATAACACCTTTCGCATCAATGCCTAACTCGGCTCCCATCTTGACATAAAACTCGTCTAATTTTTCGGCACGCTCCTCCAAAGTCATGCGGCTCCAATCTTCTAAGGTTTGTTGGTCGAAAACTTCTGCCATGACTTCTGAAGCTTTTTCGGCGTAACCCTCGTTAAATTCTTTCGCATCAATTACTTCGGGTTGACTGCCGAACCATTCTTTGATTACCTCCATGAAAGCGTTTAGTGCTTCGCCGAAAGCATCTGTGAAACTTTTTGTGCCTTCGTACGCAAAAGATTCAACGCCTTCTAAGTTTTGCAATAACTGCCGTGTGATAACATCGCTTGTTGTGTCTTGGACTGTGAACAAATCGCTCATGTTTTATTCCTCGCTTTCCTTTGTTATAGTTATAATTCCTTTTTCAAGGACAGTTTCTCCGTTAGAGATAGCCCAGTAAGGCAATTCTACCTTTGCTATTACTCCCGGTTCAAGACGTCCGCCGTCTTTTGACATGTAATACTTAAAAGTATCTCGCGACACAGACACCTCGGTTTGCGTGCTTCTCGACACTCCCGCAACCGAAGCAAAGCTTAGAATTTCGCTCGCCTTTTTTGCCGCATCGTTTTCACTCCAATTGCCCGAACCTGCACAGACATTGTTCCAATACTCAGACAATGACGGGGCGTTATCAATGTTTGCGATACGTTCACCCCAGTCTGCAAAAACGGGCTGACTGTGTTTTAACCTCCCCTCTTTTATCATGTGCAAGGGTTCATACAGACCGACGAAAACACTCGCGGCTGTTTTGAACTCGCTGACCGCCTCGGCCTTGAAAGTGTTATTACTTTGAGCGTTCGGTGATGATTGGCCGCGCTTTTTTGTTAACACTATAATCCCTACGGCGATTCCCGAAATCAACAGACATCCGCAACTCCAGTAAATAGGATTCATGCGCTACCTCCTTTAATGCTTTTAACCCTTGTAATTAATTTTCACCCACGCGGCGGCATCGTCCAAGTCGCCGCAAATAATCGCATCGCCTACCCCGAGAGCGGGGATAATCTTCTTTTGGTCTTCACGCAGAGCCAACCCCGAAGCCATGACATCACTATCGTCGGGCGAGGTAAGGCGGTGTACAATTTTATAGTTAGTGTTTTTTATAGTATCGGGGATAAGCCTTGTCGGGATTTGGTCAACAACGAGGATTCCTTGTCCGTAACCGCGAATCTCCGACAACATATTCGAGAACAAATCGGCTACAACCTGCTGTGGATTCCCCGTACCGCCGGAATCGTGAGAGGGCTTGTTCAGAAGATTATGCGCTTCTTCAATCACGGCTAAGTGCAAAAGCTTATTGGACTGCGCCTTTTTGCGGTATTCTTCGTCATATGTATACGCAGAAATCCTGTATTCATAAAGGGCTAACATCAGCAAAGACATTATAAGGGCTTTGTCTTTGGCGTTGGCGATTTTGGTTACGTTGATAATCACAGGGGTGTCAAAAAGCGTTCCAAAATTTGTCGAGCTGTTGACGTTCAAAATCTGCCCCCGCTTGCCCCTTGTCAGATAGGAAAAGCGAGTTTCGAGTGCGGCACCGAGATTGTCCTTTATTTTCGGCTCGTATCCGCGTGTGGCTAAGACGTTTTTCGCCGTATTGGCTACGCCGTCCAAGAGCGGATATTCTTTGAGGGCCTCCATTTCCGACGCCAAAAACCGCTCGCCTAATATGTCATACACATATTTATACATAGCCTCATCTACAATTACAGGCAGAACATCGGCGTTCGGGAGGCTGGCGTTAAACAAGGCGGTCGCCTGTTCCACGCGGGTCATCATATCAATGGGCGCGTTCGGGATTGCGGCGGGTTGGAAAGGGTCAAGTTTCAGCCGCTCGGTTTTTATACCCTCAAAAAACTCCACACCCGGCATAAATATTTTGAACTTCCGCTTACTCTTTTGTTCGTGGGTCAATTTTTTGTCTTCATCAATTTTCTTGTTATACTTTATTGCCCAGCGGACGTAATCGTCCTTTGCAGGTTCGATAATCATAACAGGAATGTCCCGCTCCATCACTTCCGAAATAATTGTCTTACAAGTGACGGATTTTCCGCTCCCCGTGATTCCTGCGACTATACCGTGACGTACAAGCGCGTCGGGATTAATGCGGTATTCATTCTTTTGCAACACGCCCGTATCGACAACTCGCCCGAGGCAAACGGTGTCGCCGTCAACCTGCGCGGGGTTATTGGCAAATCGCACAGAACTTTTTACAAAGCGCAACCCCGGAACGTCGCGGCGCGGTAACGATGTAGCAAGTGACAATTCTTCGGTGTTGAGCGGGGTGCTGAGATATTGGAACGCCCTGCCGAAGATATTCCACTCGCCCATTGCTTCTTCCGTTTCCGAGTGTTCGTTCGCCAAAGGAATCAAATCACCTCTGCGCGCTATGTCAATTGCCCCCGAATGTTCCTGTAATATACTTGCACGAATCGGCTCAATGTAAGTCAAATCGCCCGAATAGACAGAGCGCAGTATACCCATAACCGTATTTATGTCTTTGTGCGACTTGCCCAAGACATAGATTCCCGCGTTCCAAAAGCCTAAATTGCGCCCTTTCATAAGTCGCTGACAGTGCATATCGGTCACGTTTTCGGCATACTCGGCGAATTTGTCAAGATAATCGGTAGTGACACCCATTCCTACTCGCTGGGTTTTGGAGGAGTTGAGAAGCGCGCCCACGTTACCTAAAATGCCCGCCATGAGTTTAGCCGCCGCAGGGCCTCCGATTCCACCGACAACGCTCCCGACCAAGCTACCAACAGTGCCGCCCATTCCCGACGACTTTGTTTGTGATTTGTCTTCACTTTCGTTCAAACTGCGGCGAACGTCTAAGTGAATTTGGCTTCCGAGTTCGCGAAATCTGAAAATAGTTTCTGAAATAACAGCATCGTTCAGCGGGTCGGCTACAACCATGAGCGAGAAGTCGCTTTCCAATCCCTTACCGTCGCGAACGCCGAACGCCAACCGGTCAAGCGTTTGCAACATTCCGAATTGGGTATCTTTCTTTAATGATGGAATCCCCGTCACCGCGCCCATTACGTTATACTCCATCAGATTTCCCGATAAAGTCTGCAAATCGGACGATTTTGAGAGCGGTTTTAAGTCAATGCCGGGCATACTTCCCGTTGCGGCTTCTTTGAATTGCTCAATTGCCTGTGCGGAGGTAATCTCGCGTGACAGCGAAGCCGTGCCGAGGTATAATCCCGTTTCGCCGTTTTTGCGTTGAAGAAGAAAAATCAACCTGTGACCCCATGTGTGCAGGGTGGCAAGCACGCCCTGCCAACGCGAAATCAGGTCGTATTCCCTCATCTCGTTCGGGTGAATCGGCAGGCGGTCAATACGCATCCATGTAATCCTTCGGGCGACTTCGCCCGGTTGCCCTGCAAAATCCAAAAACTTTTCTCTTTCCCCTACGTCGTTGAGGAAGCCTCTTTCCAAGGCATAGTCGAGCAATTGCCTATAGAAATCGTTTGGAATCGAGAGGTTGTTTTTTATTTGCAATGTAGCGGGGTCGATGTCCTTAAAGATGTCTGAAAAGCTTTTCGCGAGATAGTTTATCATGGGTTGTCTCCTTTTTTAATCAATGTATTAGGTGATTGCGAGTTTGGGGTGGCAGTCGGGGCAGAGGGGGGTAGTAGGGGTCTATGTCTGCGCCGCCGCAAAGTAGCCGCCAGCCCGCCACACAAACCGTTTAGACTCCACTTTCTCGATTGCGAGTTTACAAGTTCACG
>WRMK01000148.1 GCA_009777155.1 Oscillospiraceae bacterium | reverse complement strand
AGGACTTGCGATGAGATTATCCGGCGCATGTTTCAGGGTACGCAATAAACGCGCTGAATGTAGGGGGGCGGGCATTGCCCGTCCGCCAAGAATACGGCGTTTGTGTGGGGTTACAGGGTCACGGCGTTTGCGTGGGATTACGGGCGCGCAATGCGCGCCCCTACAGCAAAAATTTCCAACCACATAAAAATGTCAACAATGTAGGGGCGAGTTTCCACGGTTCGCCCGACCGCAAAACCCACCGAAACACGGCGCGGTGTTTTGTAGGGAACGGTTCGTAACCGTTCCGCAAAGTTTCCGCGAAATTATAATTTACACAGGTTTGCACGGCATTATAATTTGCATGAATTTACGCATTTTCATCAACGGAACGGTTAAGAACCGTTCCCTACAATAAAACATTTTCACAACAGCAAAAATTCCCAACCACATAAAAACGTCAACAATGTAGGGGCGAACTCCGTTCGCCCGCCCTACAACGAACACCGCGTTTTCGCGGGGTCACGGACGCGCAATGCGCGCCCCTACAGGCAATAAACAACCGCGTTTTCGCGGGGTTACACCACAAAGGAGGCACACAGCATGGAAACAATCGTAAAAATGGGCACAAAGCGAGACCGCATAACCGCGGCATTATGCGCGACGGCGGGCGCAATATTAATAGTACCGATTGCATTTTTCGCAACCGAAGACTACCGGCAAATCGTCCTCCCGCTCGTAATAGCCGCCGTCGCCTTGACTGTTTTGCTAATGGCGGTGATGTTGCTGATGCACAGCACATTTTGCTACCGCTTAGTCCTAACCGGAAACGCCTTGATAGTGCGGCTCACGATATTTTCGCGGCACTTCCACGCACAAGAAATCCCCTACGAAAACATAACCTCAATCGAACCGATTAAACACGGCAGAATGAGGCTCGCGTTCCTTCACAAGGGGAAATACAAGAGCAGAATAGAATTTTCAGCCGAGAGACAAGACGAATTCTGCGACCAATTGAGGGATTATGTACATCGGCATTGCAAGGATAATCGCCCATTATAAATAAGGCTGAATGTAGGGGCGGGCATTGCCCGTCCGCCAAGAATACGGCGTTTGCGCGGGGTTACAGGGTCACGGCGGTTGTGTGGTGTTACAGGGTCACGGCGTTTGCGTGGGGTTACGGACGCGCAATGCGCGCCCCTACAGCAAAAATCTCCAACCACATAAAAACGTCAACAATGTAGGGGCGAACTCCGTTCGCCCGCCCTACAATAAAACATTTTCACAACAGAAAAACCAAAGGAGCAAAACATGAAAAAAACCGCAATTATAACAGGCGCAGCCCGCGGAATCGGCGCAGCAGTCGCCCTAAGATTAGCAAGCGACGGTTTCAACGTCGCGCTGAACGATTTGGACGAGGCAGGTCTCGCCGAAACTGCTGAAGCCTGCAAAAAACACGGCGCAAAAGCCGAAATCTACACAGCCGACGTCTCGAATTACGCCGCCTGTGAAACTATGGTGAAAAAAATCAAGGAAGACTTAGGGACTGTGGACGTGCTTGTAAACAACGCGGGAATCACTCGCGACGGGCTTTTGGCGAGGATGAGCGAGGAGAATTACGACCTTGTAATCTCGGTCAATCAAAAGAGTATCTTCAACATGATGAAGCACTGCCTTGCTATCATGATGAAGCAGCGAAGTGGCAGGGTGATTAATTTGTCGTCGGTGGCTGGGTTGCACGGAAATGCGGGGCAGTTCAATTACAGCGCGTCAAAAGCCGCAGTCATCGGCATGACTAAGAGTGCGGCGAAGGAATTCGGGGCGCGCGGAATCTGCGTCAACGCAATCGCCCCGGGGTTCATTCAAACCCCCATGACCGAGGCCTTGACCGACGAGCAAAAAGCCGCAATTCTAAATCTCATTGCCATGAAACGGTACGGAACGGCAGAGGAAATCGCAGGCCTCGTGTCGTTTTTGGCGGGCAAGGACAGCGGGTATATCACAGGACAGGTAATTGAAATTAGCGGAGGACTGACGATTTAATGCAAAATGCAGAATGCAGAATGCAGAAATAATCAAACATTTCAAGTAGATTTCCAACGGAAACCCACTTGAAAATTAATTAAATCACAGCGTGCATATCTGCTGAGGGCTACTTCAAAATTAAATTATTTCTGCATTTTGCATTCTGCATTATGCATTATAACGGGGGTAAGTATGAAACGAGTTGTAATCACGGGTTTGGGCGTTTTAAGTCCTATTGGAAATGATTTGGAGACTTTTTGGGGGAACTTGAAATTAGGGCGGCACGGGTTCACTTTGGAGGATTGGTTCCCGGGGCAGTCGGAGGAGCACAAGCTTGTCTCGGCACGTGTGAAAAGCTTTGAGCCGCTCGAGTATTTCGAGAAGAAGGAGCTTCGGCGCACCGATAAATTGACACAATATGCGGTCTACGCGACCATGAAAGCGATTGAGGACGCGGGCGGCATTGAGTGTTTCAAGGGCCTTGACCCTTACAGATGCGGCGTGATAATCGGCTCGGGAATAGGCGGCATCGAGACCGCCGAGGAGCAGATTATGGCCTATCACAACAAGGGTTACAAGCGAGTTTCGGTCTTCACAATCCCGATGATGATTGGCAATATGGCGGCGGGGGTTGCGGCGATTAAAACCGGCTTTAAGGGTACAAATTACTGCCCTGTTTCGGCCTGTTCAAGCTCGGCACACGCGCTCGGCGAGGCGTTTCGCGCCATTAAGCACGGTTATTTAGACATGGCGGTTGCGGGCGGCGTTGAGGCTTGCACAATCGGCTTTGCCTACGCCGGGTTCAACAACATGACGGCAGTGACGACTTCGCGCGATGTTGACAGGGCTTCAATCCCGTTTGATAAGGACAGAAACGGCTTTGTATTAGGCGAAGGCGCGGGTGTTCTTGTTTTGGAGGAATATGAACAAGCGGTGGCTCGCGGGGCGCAAATCTACGCAGAACTCGGCGGTTACGGCTCGACTTGTGATGCTTTTCACGAGACCCTGCCCAATCCCGAAGGGAGCGGCGGCGCAAAGGCCATGGAGCTTGCGGTGAGCGAGGCGGGACTGAACCCCGCAGACATAGGGTACATCAACGCCCACGGTACTTCTACGCCGCCCAACGACCGCACCGAAACTGCGGCAATCAAGACGACTTTCGGCGAACACGCCTACAAGTTGGCAATCAACTCCACAAAATCCATGACCGGCCACTTGCTCGGTGCGGCAGGGAGCGTTGAGGCGATTGCGACGGTGTTGCAGATGAAACACAATTTTCTGCACCCGACTATAGGCTACAAGACCCCCGACCCCGACTGCGACCTTGATTATATCGTCAGTGGCGGCCGAGAAGCCGCAATTAATGCGGCAGTGTCGAACTCGCTCGGATTCGGCGGGCATAATGTTTCGATATGCCTTAAATCAATGCAGAAATGATAATGCAGAATGCAGAAACTATTTCTAATGCAGAAATAATAATGCAGAATGCAGAAATAAGCAAATCACAACGCTTATTTCCGTCGGAAAACTACTTCAAAATTAAATTATTTCTGCATTTTGCATTCTGCATTCTGCATTAAACGAAAGTGTGAAGATATGAACAACCACGACATTTATCTATACGGCATGGTTACGAAGACCAACGGCTTTTTGTTGCAGGGGGATTTTCCAAAATCCGACAATTACTGCGAGTTTAATGAGCGGTATACTTTACCGGGAGGCGAAACAGGCACGGCGGCGATTGTGCTTGCCGCACTCGGTTGTAAGGTCAAGTTGGACGGCAATCACTTAGGCAGGTACACCAAGGATTTGACGGCTGATTTTTACGGCAAAATCGGCGTTGACACGTCATCTTTGCACTACGACCCCGACTATGACGGCATGGAAGAATTCGTCATGGTGGACAGCGCGACCCGCACGAATTTCTCCACATTCGCGGCTTTCCACGCCGACTATTGGCAGCGCGGCATTGTCCGCTGGAACACCCCCGCCGAGGCCGACATTCGCGGCGCGAAAGCTGCAGGGATTGACGCTTTTTTCGGCAGGGAATCCGTACTTGCCGCCGAGCATTGCCGCAGGAACAATGTTCATTATGTCACGATTGATGAACAACCCGATAATGCAGTCGTCAAGCACGCGCATACCGTTGCGGTGTCAAGCGAGTATATCCGCGACCATATTGCGGAATTTTACACCCCGGACGACGAAAAAGTCGGAAAAACTCGGCTTTTGAAAAAATACGCCGAGTATACAAACGCGTTAATTATACTCACAGGCGGCGGCGGAACGACCTATTACGGACGAGGCGGCGAGGTCAAGGAGCTGAACGCCTACAAGGTCAACGTGAAAAGCACGCTCGGCGCGGGCGATACCTTCAAGGCGGGGTGCATTTACGCGCTGTTGCAGGGGTGGGGCGACGATGAGACGGTGCGATTCGCCTCGGCATTGGCGGCAGTCGCCTGCACAAAATTCCCGCTCGGCTTGAATCCGCCGAGGCTTGATGAGGTTGAGGGGCTTATGAACGGCTCGTAAAATCCACGCAAACGCGGCGCGCCCGTAATCCCACGCAAACGCCGAAAACTTCACGCTTTTGCAGGGGCGAGTTTCCACGGCGCGTCCGCAATCCCCACACAACCGCCGAAAACCCCACGGGCGAACGGAGTTCGCCCCTACATTGATAAATATTATCAACAACAGTAAAATTATTTCTGCATTCTGCATTATTATTTCTGCATTGCCTGAAAGGAGCATATACACATGAAGATTAAGAAAGACATAGTAAAGGCCACCGACGAATTAGCGCGGATTGTCAAGGAGAAGAACCTTTCGTTTATCCGCGTGAAAGACGGCGAGGTCGAAATCGAAGTCGGCGGGTATGAACCGCAGATAGTACATGCGGCAGTGCCGGGGGTTGCGCCCTTTCAGCAAGTGTCGCAAGCCCCCGAAATCCCCGCGGCTTCTGCGCCTGTTACGGCGAGTGCAGTCGTAAGCGGAAACTTCGTAAAGTCGCCGATAGTCGGGACTTTTTACGCCGCCGCCGCCGAGGGCAAACCGCCGTTCGTGCAGGTCGGCGACAAGGTCGAGAAAGGTAAAGTCGTCTGCATAATCGAGAGCATGAAACTGATGAACGAGATTGTCAGCGAACACAGCGGCACAGTCGCCGAGATTTACGTTGCCAACGCAGAGGCTGTTGAATTTGACCAGAAACTTATGAGGATAGAGTAGGGGCGACCGCGGTGGGTCGGCAGGGGGTGGGGGGTCTGGGTCTGAACCGCCGCTGTGAATCGCATGCCCGCCACACAAACCTTT
>WRMK01000147.1 GCA_009777155.1 Oscillospiraceae bacterium | reverse complement strand
ACCCCGCCCGCCGACACCCCAAAGCAGACCACCATAACCAAAACGCAGAGCGACACCACCGTGCTGAGGCGGCTCGGGGTCTTTTTGGGGCGTTCGGAAATTTGCGGGTGTATTGCGTAGTCCTGATTGTTCATTAAGAAGTTATCCATTTTTTCACCATAGTCCTTTCTGCACTAAAGGCAATTGAAAAGTATCGTTTTCCCCGAATTTGTAGATTTATTTTCAAGGTTTTCTCCTCCTATATGGTATTTATATTTTTGCAATTATGGGTGGCAGTCGGGGCAGAGGGGGGTAGTAGGGGTCTATGTCTGCACCACCGCACGAAACGCATGCCCGCCATACAAACCTTTTTATTCCCGCAACATCGACAGCGAGTTTTCCCCTTGGCGGCTTATGGGTTCGCAATACATTAGAAGTCTATCCTCACAAGGGGGTCTTCTATCTACAAAATCTTAGGGACGAGAGAGTTAAGTTTACACAACTGCAAACGCGGGTCGTGCAGTTTCGTGCGGTGGTGCAGACATAGACCCCTACTACCCCCCTCTGCCCCCCATTAAGTCCATGAAACACATGTAGGGGCGGGCATTGCCCGTCCGCAAAACAGCAGATTCCGCAATCGCCTAAGTATTTATAACCGCAAGCGCAATCGCACATTCTAACCTTTTTTTGAACATCTCGCAAAACATCTCGGGCGGTGTTCTGGAATCCCCCTCGAACAGGAAATTCTCGGCGTTACAGCCGCCCCCGCAATAGAACCGCGCCCAACATTCGAGGCACTTTTCCTTTGCGTAAATATGCGTTTTCGCGAAGTATTCCTTGATAGACGAATCAAGCCCGCCCCCATTAATATTGCCCATTTTCCACCGCTCCATTCCGACATAGCGGTGACACGGGTAGACCGCGCCGTCGGGCGTGACGGCAACGTACTCATTGCCCGCGCCGCACCCGCGCAATCGTTTCAAGATACACGGCCCGCCCTCCAAGTCCACTCGGAAGTGGAAAAAATTCCACAGGCCGTCATTATTTTCGCGGACAACCTCAAAAAGTCGGTCGTACTCCGACTTTATTCGCGGTAAATCGTGCAGTGTCAAGGCAAGCGGCGAAGTATCGGGCAGGGCCACCGGTTCAATCGAGATATTTCTGAACCCCAAAGCCGCAATCGCCTGTACGTCCGCGGCAAAATCGAGGTTGTTTCGAGTGAAAGTCCCTCTAATAAAATAGTCGGTAAAGCCCGGATTTATACGCGCCGCAATCAGCTTTTTGAACTTGGGCAGAATCAGGTCGTAACTGCCCTTGCCGCTCATGCAGGGGCGCATTGCGTCGTTAATTTCCCGCCGCCCGTCGAGCGACAGCACGACGTTGCTCATCTCGCGGTTGATGTACGCGGTTTTCTCGTCGTCAAGCAACAGCCCGTTGGTGGTAATCGTGAACCTAAATTCTTTGCTCGCGCTACGCGCCTGTGTTTTTGCGTACTCGACAGTCTCAACCACCGTCTCCCACGCCATAAGCGGTTCGCCCCCGAAAAAATCTATCTCGAGGTGTTCACGTTCACCGCAATTGGCAAGCAGAAAATCCACGGCTCGCTTGGCTGTTTCGGCAGTCATGATTGCATTTTCTTGCGTAATACCATCGGCAAAGCAATACCTGCATTTCAAGTTGCAATCGTGCGAAACGTGCAGGCACATGGCTTTGAGCGGCGCGTTGACGTTCATGTCGGCGTACTCGGAATAATCGGGCGTGTCGGTAGAGACGTCTAAATTCAGCAACTCGCAAAGCCGAGCATACGGAAGCTGAAAAGTCTCCCGGTCAACCTCATAAACCGCGCCCGAATTTATGTCGAGCAGGACGTACACGCCGCCTTGCTCGAATTTGTGAAGTTTTTCGGCGGCTTGCACCGCTAATTTCTCAGCCACTTGAAAAGCTACTTTCCCCGCCGCAAAGCGGCGGTATCGGATGCAACGTCACGTTGCCTTGCATTACTTAACCGCAACGTAATCTTGCTTAATCTGCCGCTCACAAGACTGATTCGCAACAGTACAGGAAGTCTTGCACGCCGACTGACAGGACGCGCGGCAATTCCCGCACCCGCCCGACTTGACCGACTCGCGCAGGACAGGCCCGCAGATTGTTTTGATTTTGGGGGTTTGTGTTGTTTTCATTTTGTTGGCTCCTTTGATTTTATTTTTAACAGTAGAATTTAATCGTATCGGTGTTGAAAAACTTTTTCCACTCATCGCAAATATCCTCGTGGTTATCGCGGAGAATGTTCAATAACGTACTGATGTTTGACCTCGGAATTATGTCATTTTCGGCAACAATGAAGCCGCCGTCTTCGGTAAGCCATATTTTCGCCGAAACTGTTGACGGTCTCTTAATCGAAACATGAACATGAATCGGTTCGCCCTCCTCGTTCGACCAAAAGAACACAGCGTATCGCCCGACTTCAAATAATTTAGGCAAGCCCATGTCCCCCCTCTGCCGCGTATCTGTAGAACGAACCTGCGGCCCTTTTGAGGAAACGGTGGAATTTCGCGATTTCCTCGTCACTGTACCCCTCGCGGATAATCCAGGTATAAGTCGGCAGAACGCACCGCGCCATGTCGAAGCCGCCCTCTGTGGGGCGTTCAAAGTGGACCTCGACTGATTTGTCTTCGCCGTCGCCGAGCAATTGCGAGTGGGTAATCAGGGTCTCGTCTGCGAGGGTTATATAGGGGTACATCATTTGGAAATGCTCCTTTACGAACGTAATACACATAAATTATACCACATCAAAAAACACAATGCAATAAAATTACCCACTTAATTTTTGAATTTTCGCAAAATTCGCCATAATTTTTTTCGTGCCTACCTTGTCGAACATAATTTCGAGCAGGAAATCCCCGCCCATCGGATTCACATCGGTGATTGTCCCCTCGCCGAAAATCTTATGGCGGATTCGCTCGCCGTCTGTGTAAGTCGCATCGGAATTTTCGGACTTTGAGGCGTCGGCGGAGGCGCGGTTGATGTCCACGCCGCTGAACGGTTGATATACTTCCTTTTTACGAGGCACGAATACGGGGCGTTCCTCGGCTTCGATAGTCATGAGTGCGGGCGGGATTTCGCGCACAAACCGCGATAGGCGATTGCGCTGTGTATGCCCGAACAGCAGGCGTTCCTTTGCCGATAAGATATACAATTTCTTTTTGGCACGGGTAATCGCAACATAGGCCAAGCGGCGTTCCTCCTCCAACTCATCGGGTTCGGCCATACTGCGGTATGACGGGAAAATGTTCTCCTCCGCACCGATTATAAAGACATTCTCGTACTCTAAGCCCTTTGCCGAGTGCATCGTCATCAGGACTACTTTCTCCTCGCTGTTGTCGTAGCTGTCCATGTCGGCGACAAGTGCAACCTGCTCCAAAAACTCCGACAAACCCGCGCCCGGATTGTCTTCGCAGAAACGTATTGCCGCCGATTTAAGCTCTGCAATATTCTGCAACCGCATTTCGCCCTCGTCACCCTCGGACTTTAGCATGTCGTGATAGCCTGTTTGGGCCGTGAGGTCGTCGATTAAGTCGGGCAGATTGCGCTCGTTTGCACCTGCGCCTAAATCGCGGAACATCGCGGCAAGTAACCCCAAACCTTTCGATTTCTTGTACAAGGTCGCAAATTCCGCACTGCGTTCCATTACCTCAATCGGCGAGATTCCCAGCCCGAGCGAGATACTTTCGACCTCGGCTTGGGTCGAATCGCCTATGCCGCGTTTCGGGACGTTGATAATTCGGCGCAGTCGCACCAAGTCGGACGGGTTTTCAACCACGCTCAAATATGCGAGTATATCTTTGATTTCCTTACGCTCATAAAACCGCACGCCGCCTATGATTCTGTAGGGTATACCCGAAGCGGCAAGCGCAAGCTCGACCGTTCGGGATTGGGCATTCATGCGGTATAAAATCAAGTTATCCGAAAAATTTCCCTTGCGCGTTGCGCCTGTGTCTGATAAGTTTGCGGATACCATACTACTCGTAATCGTATTGGCGATAAATTCGGCTTCACGCCGCTCACTCAAGAAAGTTCGGACGTCGATTTTCTCACCGCGCCCTAATTTTGACCACAGGGTTTTGCTTTTGCGTTGGGTGTTATTTTTGATGACCGAATTTGCCGCTTCAAGTATTGTTTCGGTACTGCGGTAATTCTGCTCAAGCTTGATTGTGCGGGCCTTGAACTCGCCCTCAAACGACAAGATATTCTCAATTGTCGCCCCTCTGAACCGATAAATACTCTGGTCTTCGTCACCCACAACGCACAAATTCCCGCACTCGCCCGCCAACAGCGAAATCAGCTTATACTGTGCATGATTCGTGTCTTGATATTCGTCCACCATGATGTACTCGAATTGCCGCCGCCACTTCTCTAAAATGTCGGGCGCGGCTATCAACAGCTCGACCGTTTTCATTATCAAATCGTCGAAGTCGAGGGCGTTTGCGGACTTTAGGCGGGCTTGATAGGCGGTGTAAATCTGGGAGGTGATTTCGAGGGCGTAATCGGGTTTGCCGTCGTGGTAAGTCGAAAATTTTTCGGGCGCAATCAGCTTGTCCTTGGCGTTCGAGATTGCACTTTGCACGGTTTTCGGGTTCCACGCCTTATCGGAAATATTCAGTTCACTCATGCAAGCCTTTATGACCCGCAAGCTATCATCGGCATCGTAAATCGTGAAGTTGGACTTATACCCCACGGCCTCAATCCCCCGCCGCAGAATCTTCACACATGTCGAATGGAACGTCCCCGCCCAAACATCATCTGCCTTTATATCCATTGCGGACAGGCGGCTTTTGAGTTCGGCGGCGGCTTTGTTGGTGAAAGTCACCGCGAGAATCCGCCACGGCGCAGTGCCTTTGCTGATAATATTCGCGACCCGATAGCAAAGCACGGTCGTCTTGCCGCTCCCCGCCCCCGCAATTATAAGGAGCGGGCCTTCTGTATGTAGGACGGCTTCCTGTTGTGCGGGGTTGAGTTTGGTTAGGTTTAGTTCAAAAGTGTTTTGTGTAGTCATGGTTTCCTCTTTTTATAAATTTGGGGGGTGTTAGGGGTGCAGGTGCGTGGGGGGTGATGTGGTGGTAGGGGGGAGGGGGTCTATGTCTGCGCCACCGCAAGAATCGCACGCCCGCGTTCTACGCTTGATAAAATTTAACCTTCTCGAGCCGAACCGTTAGTAAGTAGCACATGCCTAATGCGAGTGCAGACTATCTAATTAGACGAAACCCGTCAAGTCGTGAACTTGTAAGTTTGCAATCGAGAAAGTGGAGTCTGAACAGCCTGTGTGGCTGTGTGGCGATTCTTGTGGTGGGGCAGGCATAG
>WRMK01000146.1 GCA_009777155.1 Oscillospiraceae bacterium | reverse complement strand
TCATCGCGGTAATGATGGTTCCGGCGCAGGTCTCGGCAATCGGTTTTTATCAGTTCATGTACAGTATCGGGCTGAACAATAACCTCTTGCCGTTCATAATCCCCGCAATCGCCTCGCCGTCAATTGTCTTCTTTATGCGGCAATACATGCTGGCGACCTTCTCGATTGACATTGTCAACGCGGCGCGAATCGACGGTAGTGGCGAGTTCAGGACTTTCAACGTCATTGTCCTGCCGATGATGAAGCCGGCGATTGCGACACAAGCGATATTCATCTTCGTCGGCACATGGAACAACCTGTTCATGCCGTTGATGTTGCTCACCCAAAGCGACCGGTATACTATGCCGATTATGGTAAGCCTGTTGCGCGGCGACATCTACAAAACCGAGCTCGGCTCGGTCTACACCGGTCTCGCAATGACGGTTCTGCCGCTGTTCATAGTCTATTTCACCCTGTCGAGATACATCATAGCAGGCGTGCAATTGGGCGGCGTGAAAGAGTAACGCAAAACTTATGTAAAATTTTCAAGCCCGTAGTAACTTACGGGCTTGTTTTTTTCGGAAAAATGTGGTATTATTAAATATATGTAAATAAATTAGGCGAGTCTCTTGTAGGGGCGGGCATTGCCCGCCCGTGGAAAATGCGGGTTTGCGGGTTTGCGGGTTTGTGGATTTGCGGGCTTGCGCGGGCATTACGGGCGCGCACTGCGCGCCCCTACACCCTACAGGACGACCGGAAAATTTGAAAGGAATACAAATAAATGAAACGTACACATTATTGCGGAGAAGTCGGACAAGCCGCTATTGGCGAGAGTATCACCGTCGGCGGCTTTGTCAACCGCTCACGAGTTCAAGGGAGCATAATCTTCATGGATTTGCGGGATATTACGGGAATAGTTCAGCTTGTGTTCGATGAAACTACGGCGCGTGAGCTGTTTGAAACTGCGAAAACCGTCAAGAGCGAATATGTCCTTATGGCGCGTGGAATCTTACGCGAACGTGAAAGTATTAACAAAGACATCGCCACCGGAAATGTCGAGATTTTAGTAACCGAGCTGAAAATTTGCACAAAATCGCAGACCCTGCCCTACGATATTCACGCCGAGGCATCCAAAAAAGCCAATGAGGAGTTGCGGCTGAAACACCGCAGTCTCGACCTGCGGAGTGCCGACTTGCAAAAAAACCTCATTCTGCGGCACAATTTGGCAAAAGCTACACGGGATTATTTCTACGCTAACCGCTTTTACGAGATTGAAACCCCGATGTTCATTAAATCCACGCCGGAGGGCGCACGGGACTTCTTAGTGCCGTCAAGGCTTCACCGCGGCAAGTTCTACGCCCTGCCGCAGTCGCCGCAAATCTACAAGCAATTGCTCATGATTGCAGGGTTTGACAGGTATATTCAGCTTGCGCGGTGCTTCCGTGACGAGGATAATCGCGCCGACCGCCAGCCCGAGTTCACCCAGATTGACCTTGAAATGTCGTTCGTGGACGTGGACGATGTCCTTGAAATATTAGAGGGCTACGTCAAGCACGTCATGAAAGAGGTCATGGGTGTCGAGATTGCAACCCCGCTCCCACGCTTGACTTTCGACGAATCCATGAACCGCTACGGCACCGACAAGCCCGATACCCGCTACGGCATGGAGATTACCGACTTGACAAAAATTGCCAAACAGCTTGACTTTGTTGTATTCAACGAGGCCGAAACTGTGAGGGGGATTGTGGTGAAAGGCAAAGCGGACTCTCTCACCCGCAAAGAAATCGACAAGCTGATTGACTTCGCAAAGGGCATCGGCGCGAAAGGCTTGTCGTATATTCGCTGGATTGAGGAGACACCGAGCTGCTCATTCGCGAAATTCGCAAGCCCTGAACAGCTTGCAGAGATTTGCGGGTTGCTTGGTTGTGAGAAGGGCGACGTTGCACTTATCGCCGCCGACAAAACCAAAGCCGCCCTGCACATTTTGGGCGCGCTCCGCACCAAAGTGGCGGCACAGCTTGACATTACACCCAAAGACGGCTATAATTTTCTCTGGATTACCGACATGCCTTTCTTCGAGTACAACGCCGACACCGGCAACTGGGACGCCATGCACCACCCGTTCACCATGCCGTGCGAAGATTCTATGCAGTATCTGGATAACGGCGAATTCGGCAAGGTCTACGCCAAGGCCTACGACTTGGTTTTGAACGGCACGGAGCTGTGCAGCGGCTCAATCAGAATCACCGACTTTGAGTTACAAGAGCGCATGTTCAAGGCGTTGAAGCTGACTAAGGACGAAATCGAGGCCAAGTTCGGTTTCCTAATCGACGCGTATAAATTTGCCGCACCACCGCACGGCGGCGCAGGAATAGGCTTAGACAGGCTTGCAATGCTGCTCTGTGGCGCGAAAAGCCTCCGCGAAGTGACGGCTTTCCCGAAGACTAAAGATGCCAGCGAGCTAATGTCGGGGAGTCCGTCGGAGGTGGATTGTAAGCACCTTGATGAGTTGGGGATTTGTTGTGTTAAAGAGGATTGATTAACCATGCAAAAAAGCTTACTATGCTACACAATAGGCCATTCAAAACACTCACCGGAACATTTCGCCGAGCTTATCAAGGCTCATGGTGTAAACTTAGTTATTGATGTGAGGGCTGTACCTTACAGCCGCCATGCGCCGCAATTTAACTTTACGGCTGTTCAAAAAAGCCTTTGCAGTTTTGGATTGGATTATAAGTTTTTGGGCGAATTTTTAGGCGGGAAAATGGATATAACAAGCGATGATTTCAAAATCGGGTTGGATAATATTATTGCCGACTTGAATAACGGCGCGGTTCCGGTTTTGATGTGCGCCGAAAAAGACCCGCTTAAATGCCACCGCTTTTTGAAGATTGCGCCCGAATTGAATAAGCGTGAGGTTCGAGTGGTTCATTTATTGGCCGATGGTAGCGAGTATGTTTTTCGGCAGTTAGAGTTATGTTAAATTATTTTGGGGGAAGAATGAGTAACGACCAACATTTCATGGAATTAGCCCTTATTGAAGCTAAAAAAGCCGCCGACATCGGCGAATGCCCTGTCGGCGCGGTTGTTGTTAATGGCGCAGGGGAAGTTATCGGCAGGGGGTTCAACACCACCGAGCGGGACAAGTCGCCCTTGAGACATGCGGAGCTGATTGCAATTGAAGAAGCCGCCCGAAACTTGAACAGCAGGCGACTTACAGACTGCGTGATTTATGTTACTTTAGAGCCGTGCGCGATGTGTGCGGGCGCGATTTCAAACGCACGACTAAAACGCCTTGTCTACGGCGCGTTCGACGAGAAAGGCGGAGCGTGTGCATCGCTGTTCAACCTCTACGACTACCCCGTCAACCATAAGCCTATGGTGAGGAGCAGGGTGTTAGCGGAAGAATGTGGCGAAATACTAAGCGAGTTTTTCAAGAAGTTGAGGAATTAGAGGATTCTCAGAACAAGAAATCCTCATCATCACCGCAGAGATAGCAGTCGTCTTCTTCCCTGCTGATATGTTTGATAATCGCGATGATGGAAATGGCGACTGCCGCCACTCCAAGTGCCAAAAGCACGAGTTTGCAAAGTGAGTTCATAGTGTAACACTCCTTTATAAGTTTATATATTTCTGCACTGGGCATTCTTATTTCTGCATTAGAAGAAAGGCGGGGAAAATTTTTTGGACAGATATAAAAAGCTTGCGTCTAATACGATAATCCTCGCGTTGGGGCAGTTCGGCTCGAAGCTGTTGGTTATCATCATGATGCGGTTTTACACCGGTACGCTCGGCGCAGACGGCTACGGCGCGGTCGGGGTAATCACAAACGCGGGAATCCTCCTGATGGCGATTGTAACGCTTTCTGTGGGCGAGTCGGTCATACGTTTCGGGTTGGACAGCAAGTACGACAAGGGCCAAGTTTTTTCAATCGGCTTTACAACTACGATAACCGGATTGTTGGTTTTTATTCCTTTTATACCCATTCTCGGGTTGGTAAATTTCCTCGCCGATTACCGCTTTCTGATTTACCTCTACGTCTTCACGGGGAGCATAAAAAGCGTATGCGCGTTGTTCGTCCGCTCGACCGGGAACGTGCGACTGTTCGCAATCGACGGCATTTTCACGACTGTTGTGAATGTTCTGCTGAATATTTTGTTCCTGCGCGGCTTCGGTATGGGCGTACTCGGCTATGTTTTGTCGGTGGTTTTGGCCGATTTAGCCTCGATTATATTCTTGTTTTACTTTGGCAGGCTGAGTAAATATCTGCGGCTTTTCGGTATCGACAAGCAACTGCGGCGGTTCATGTACCGCTTTTCAATCCCCATGATACCGACTGCGGTTATGTGGTGGATTACGGGCGTGTCGAGCACTTTTTTCATTACTGCAATGCTCGGCATTGACCAAGCGGGGGTCTACAAAGCCGCGTACACCTTCCCGAATATAATCGCGTTAGTTTCGGGGATTTTCTCGCAGGCATGGAATATGTCCGCGATTACCGAGAAAAATTCACGCACGATTGCGAAGTTTTACTCGGACGTCTTCGGGTTTTACCAGTCGGTAATCTACGTCATTGCGGCGGCGATGTTGCTGATGATTAGGTTTTTGTTGAATTTAATGGCGGTGGGCGCGGACTTCGAGGGGGTTTTCCGGTACTCGCCTTTTATAATCGTGGCGGTGGTTTTCTCGTGTTTCTCCACCTTCATGGGCAGTGTTTACGTGGCATCAAAGAAATCGGTACGCTCGATGCTGACTGCAATGTCGGGTGCTGTAATTAATATTGTCTTAAATCTTCTGCTTATACCGATTCTGGGGATAAATGGCGCGGCTTTGTCAACTTTGCTGAGTTATATATTGGTTTTCTCGGTGCGGGTCATCGACACGCGGCCGTTGGTTTTCATGGATTTGAAGCCGTTCAAGATGGGCGCGAACCTAACTCTGCTCGGACTTATGGCGGTCATAGTGATGATGGTGCAGGACACAAATATCTACTACATATCGCTGTCGGTCATGTTCGTTTTAATTATCGCGCTGAATTACCGCGCGGCATTGACGGCTCTGCGGTTTTTGCTGAAGCGGAAAGGTTCGTCGCGTTAGGCGGGAGATGTGCCTGTGAGGGTGCGGGTGTTGCAGGGGTGTGGGGGGGTAGGGGTACAGCGAGTGCAAACAACCGCAGGCCCGCGTTCTACGCTCGATAAAGTCTAACCTTCTCGAGCCGAACCGTTAGTAAGTAGCACTTGCCCTGTGCGAGTACAGACTATTCAAGCCGATGAAGCCTATTAAGTCGTGAACATATAAGGTCGCAATCGAGAAAGTGGAGTCTGATGAGTTTGTGTGGCGGGCTGGCGGTTGTTTGCACTCGCTGGACCC
>WRMK01000145.1 GCA_009777155.1 Oscillospiraceae bacterium | reverse complement strand
CGTGTGAGCGTAATCACGCAGGAACACCATATAGGGTATCCGCGAAAACGCGGTGGTCGTGTGCGGGGTCGTGCGAGCTGGTGATGTGCGGTGATTATGCGTGGCGGCTTCACACAACGCCCACGCCCCTACTTCAAAGGTATCTTAACAATATACTCCACAAAATCATCCGTCCGATTCCGCGTCGCAACGCAGTCAATACCTGCATTTTTCATCGACTCAATCGTCTTATTAAAGGTATTAATATACAGCCCGACCTGCTTAAACGCCCAGACGTGTTTCTTCCGCTCGACCGGCTTCTCGCCGAGCATGTCGCAGATAAATTTATCGGTTTGCTGAGTATTGAGTTGAAGCGAGCCGATTTTTTCGATGGCACCAAGGCGTTTTTCGTGTGGCAATTTCAGCAAGGCGCGGGCTTGCCGCTCGTTCAGGCGAAAGCGCAGTGCCAACGCCTTTTCCTCGTCCGAAAGGCGCAGAAGCCGCAGTTTATTTGCAACCGTAGACTGTGCAATACCCAGCCGAGAGGCGCAGTCTTCCTGGGTGATACCGAAGTGGTCAATCAGAGACTTAATCGCGATTGCTTCTTCTATGTAGTTCAAATCGGCGCGTTGAATATTCTCGAGTATAGCCAAAATCGCCGAATTTTCGTTGTCGGTGTCGATAACAATACAAGGTATATGCTCCAAACTGATAAGTTTCGAGGCGCGGAGCCGCCGCTCACCCGAAACAATCTCGTACCCCATGCCGTCGTCCACCCGCCGCACCGTCACAGGTTGCAACATGCCATTTTGCCGAATACTCACCGCAAGTTGCGAAAGCTCGTAGTCGTCAAAAATCACACGCGGCTGAGAGGGGTTGGGCCGTATCGCCGCAACCGGGATTTCAACCACGCGGTTGACCGGGTTTTCAATCGGGTAAGGCTCACCGGCCTCCCGAACCTCAAGGGGTTTACTTTTCTGAAACAGCGGCTTTATAACCATCTTTAGCACCATACCCTTCACACATCTTTGCATTTGTACAAGCTCTGTAATCTAAGCATAACAAAAACAAGCCCCCATTTCCACAGAAAAATATCGGCTTGTTATAGCATTATTTGACACCACACGACAACAAAAGACACCAACCGCCCGAATCCCCCGATTCCCACTACAAATTATGCAGAATTACGCAGAACCTTGTCGGTTTATGCGATATAAAACCCCGCGCTCGGTTACAAGCGCGGGGGGGTTATTAATCGGAGGCTTTGCCCTTGGTAATCTCACTAACATGAATTTTTTCTGAGTCTGATGGTTCAACTATGAATGTAATCACCGGCGGCTCCGGAGGTCGGTAAACCTCACTCCATATTAAGGGACGAAAAAGCTCGTCCCATTCAAAGTTGCGAGGAGTCATCGATATTGTTGGCACTATTTTATAAATTTGCTCCAGTGGCAAAGATGCTCTTGATGTTATTTGTGAAACTCTCGGAGATGATACTGTTGCTCGGGTATAAGCGTTCCGATAAACATCAGTATCACACAAGACATAAGTAGTGAAGCCGTTTTTTGGGGCTTTGATTTCATTAATGGGGGTGGGGGGGAGAATAGGCTCGTCTTCGTCCGTCTCGTGAGTATAAAGCATTGTACCTAAAACATCTGTGGCCAATTCCATAGCTTCCATTAAATTTTTCCCCGACGTAAACGCACTTTCAACGTCCGGAAAACTCACAAAATAACCGCTCCCTGTTTCGCTCTGCTCAAAAATCGCAGGATATATATACTTAGCCATGAAAAACCCTCCTTTTAATTCCGGCGAGTTGAAAAATTTTATTTAACTCTTTTTCATCATAATCTGCGTTATTATCTTTTTTTATCGGCATTGTTTTGCCTGTATTACCACTGCGCCATACTTCAAATTCACCATCTATGTAGTGGTTGTTTTTGTTGTGTACCCAACAATTATTGTCTTCAAGTATCACTTTTAACTTCCCGCATTTCATTATACACCCACCTCGCACTCTTATTATACCAACCCAAATAATATTTGTCAAGTATTTAAGGTAAATATTGACAAATAATAAATTTTATTGTATACTATAAAATAATGCCTATAATAATCGATTGCAAAACCTTATAGTTTGCGGACGGGCAATGCCCGCCCCTACATTATGTAGATGGCATATAAATTTAATCCCCCTAAGTGTAGGGGCGCGCATTGCGCGTCCGTGAGTTTCGCAATCGACAAACAAAGGAGCAAAAACCTCGTATAAGCTCTACGAAATCGGGGAAAACGCAACTATACAATCCCCGCCCGTGCAGGAAGGACAATGGTGAAACCATGAACCAACTCGAACTAAAATACGGCTGCAACCCCAACCAAAAACCCTCGCGAATCTTTAGGGTCGGCGGTTGCCTGCCCCTTGAAATACTCTCGGGCAAACCGGGGTATATTAACTTTATGGACGCGCTGAACGCGTGGCAGTTGGTGAAAGAGCTGAAAGCCGCTACTGGCGTGGCGGCGGCGGCGTCTTTCAAGCACGTCTCGCCGGCGGGCGCGGCAATCGGCTTGCCGCTTAGTGACACCTTGAAAAAGATTTATCACGTTGAAAACTTATGCAAAAATTGCAAAACAGGCGAGCTTTCCCCGATAGCCGCGGCGTACGCAAGGGCGCGGGGCGCGGACAGAATGTCCAGCTACGGCGACTTCTGCGCCTTGTCGGACACCTGCGACGTCATGACCGCGATAATGCTTAGTGGCCTCGTGAGTGACGGCATTATCGCCCCGGATTACGACCCCGAAGCCTTGGAAATCCTTAAAGCCAAACGCGGCGGGAATTACAACATCATCAAAATCGACGCCGATTATGAACCACAGGGCATTGAGCAACGGAGCATTTTCGGGATTACTTTCGAGCAAGGGCGTAACGAGTTGCAAATAGACCAATCGCTACTGCAAAATATTGTCACCGCAAATAAAACCATACCCGATTCTGCAAAAACCGACTTGCTGATTGCTCTGATTACGCTCAAGTACACCCAAAGCAACTCGGTCGCCTACGCCTACGACGGACAGGCAATCGGCATAGGCGCGGGCCAGCAGTCGCGGATTCACTGCACTCGCCTTGCCGGAAACAAGGCCGACAATTGGTACTTGCGGCAGTCGGAAAAGGTGCTGAACCTGCCATTTCTTGACAACCTAAAACCCGCCGACAAGGACAACGCCATCGACAATTATATCGGCGACGAATATGAGGATATACTCGCGGACGGCGCATGGCAGCGGGTTTTCGCGACCCGCCCCGACGTCTTTACACCTGAGGAAAAGCAAGCATGGCTCCGCACAATGAGCGGAATTTCGCTCGGCTCGGACGCCTTCTTCCCGTTCGGGGACAATATCGAGCGGGCAAAGAAAAGCGGCGTAAGTTACATCGCGCAACCGGGCGGCTCCGTCCGCGACGATAACGTCATAGAGGTCTGCGATAAATACGGTATGGCAATGGCGTTTACGGGGGTGCGGTTGTTTCATCATTAGAATTATCATCATTAGAATAGGGGGTAAACCATGCCTGCAACACTATCTGTAGACAAAATAAAAACCACGGTCAGACCGTTGGCTGAAAAATATAACCTATCCGAGGTTGTTTTATTCGGCTCATACGCAAGCGGCAAGGCAACCGAAAAATCCGATGTGGATTTTCTTGTTAAATTCAACACCGAAACGCCATCAATCTTCAAAGTCATGGGCTTCAAAGAAGAACTTGCGTGTAGCTTGGAAAACTCTGTAGACGTTGTAACCCTGCCCCTTTTGAGACCCGAGAAACTAAACATAAAAGAGGTGGTGAATATTTATGAACGAGCGTGACCGGAATCACATCGAGAGGGTAAAAAACGAGCTTGAATTTATAAGAAAATCCCTGCAAAATATTGACAAGAAAGCGTTTTTAAGCGATGATGTTATTCAACACGCAATTTCTATGGCTCTGATTTCTATAGGCGAATCCGCACGAAATCTATCCGATAACTTCAAAGAGAGCAACCCGCATATTGAGTGGGTGCAAATTGTAGCGGTAAGGAATATCGCCGCCCACGGATATTGGCAACTCGACATGGAGCAGATATGGCAAGCTATTGACGAGGACATTCCCGAACTCGAAAGGTTCTTTAACAGCCTTGAAAATTAAACCAAAGGAGAACAAAAATGAACCCCAAAAAACTAACCAAAACCCTACTCACCACCGCATTAACCCTATGCCTAACCCTAACCCTATTCACGGCATGCACCGAAAAGCCCGAAACGGATACTCCGGACAATCCGGGCGGCGCAGAAGTAACCGAACCCGGTAATAGCAGTACACCCGCCGACCTCGAAGGCTTGCAACCCGGCGACAACCCCCTGCCAACCCCCCCGCCCGGCATCGACAACACAGGCAACAACTACGCCGTTATCACCGTACGCGACTACGGCTCAATCACCGTGCAGCTGCACCCCGAATACGCGCCTGTAGCGGTCTCGCGCTTTTCGGAGAACGCCCGCGCAGGCTTCTACGACGGCAAGGATATTTATCGCATAGTGGCGGATTTTATGCTACAGGGCGGCTCGTACGATGGGCAAGGCATGCCGCCGCTGAACACCGAGGGATTCCAACCCGAGACCCACATCGACATGCGGCATTATTATGGCGCACTCAGCATGGCGGCGAATTACAACGGTGACGCAACCGACGCGTTTTATATTGTCAACAGCAAAAACACCGATGCTTTTGCGGAGTTACAAGAGAGCATTTCGGCAATTGCATCGAACGTAATGGCGACCTCCGCCGAAATCCAAGACATCGAGGAAAACTGGGCAGAATACACAGCCGATTACGGCTTTGAGACCATGGATTACTACCTCAAACGCGCCCAAAACGGCTATCGCCACTACACCAACCTGCTTAACTACACCCAAAACGCAAGCGAACAGGTCAAAGCAACCTACGCCGAATCAGGCGGCGCGCCCTTCTTAGACGGCGGCTACACCGTATTCGGCCACGCCTTAGACGGCTTCGACGTAATCGACAAAATCTCCGCAGTCCAAGTAGTAGACAACGGCTACGGCGAGGTCAGTTCGCCGACTGTTGAGGTTATTATTGAGTCGGTGGTGATTTATAGCGAGCGACCAAATTAACCGAAACATGGCGCGGTGTGAGCCCGGCGGCTCGCGCACGAGCCGCGCATATGCGGGACGACCGCGCACGGTCGTCCCGCAAACAAGGCGAGCGACAACCACGGGCGAACGGAGTTCGCCCCTACACAGATGTCCTCGTAGACGGCAACGTGAACGCGTAGCCCACTCAGAATACCACGACCCCTGCACTCAATGAGACCTCATATGCACAGGTAATTCGCACTGCAAATCCATAAGCAATAAGCCTGCAAATTAGCACCATTGTACGCCGGACGGTCTCGACCGGCCAGCGTGCA
>WRMK01000144.1 GCA_009777155.1 Oscillospiraceae bacterium | reverse complement strand
AGTTGTCATAGCGGGTTTTGGAAACCTCCCTGTTGCTTTTTTGTTTAGCAACTATAACTGTAACACAGGTTTCCTTTTTCCGCTATTCTTTTTTTGTGAAGTGTAACACTTCTATTGTAATCCTACAGTTGATTTTTTGAAAAATTAAATTTCCTCTTGATATTTACCAAAAAATGTTGTACAATAGACTGTAGGTGCGATTTCCTTTTCGCCCGCAGAAATTACAAAGGCAGTGAATAAATTGAAAACAACCGATATAATCTACTTAGACAACGCCGCGACAACTCGGCTCAGTCCCGCCGTGCTGGACGCCATGCTCCCTTATTTGAACGACTGCTACGGCAATCCGTCATCGCTCTACTCGCTCGGTAGGCAAAGCCAAACCGCGATAACTAAAGCCCGCGAGGAAATCGCACAGTCGCTGAATTGCGACAAGCGCGAGATTTACTTCACGGGCGGCGGGAGCGAGAGCAACAACTGGGCGATTAAAACCGCCGCCGCAATCCTTGCCGAATCGGGGACTTTAGCAAAAAAACACATAATCTCGTCGGAGTTTGAGCATCATGCGGCCTTGCACGTTTTGGAAACTTTGCAGAAAACCGGCTTTGAGGTCACGCTCTTGCCTGTTTACAAAGACGGCAGGGTGCGGGTTGCCGACCTCGAAAAGGCGTTGCGCCCCGACACCGGGCTTGTGACCATTATGCACGCGAACAACGAAATAGGTACAATTCAGCCTATTGCGGAAATCGGCGCGGTTTGCCATGAGCGCGGGGTTTGGTTGCACACCGATGCGGCGCAGAGTGTCGGGAAAATCCCGGTTGACATTGCGGCGTTGAACGTGGATTTCCTGACGATTTCAGGGCATAAAATCCACGCCGCAAAAGGTGTCGGCGCGCTGTACATCAACAAAAGAATCAAATTCGGTTCGCTAATTCAAGGCGGCGGGCAGGAGCGCGGCTTACGCGCGGGGACTGAAAACGTCGCGGGAATTGTCGGGCTTGGCGTGGCTGTGCGGGAGGCGGTGGACGGCTTAGAAGCCGTTACCGAGCGGCTTTTGACCCTGCGCCAAAAGCTCTGTGACGGCATTGTGAAAATCGAAAAGTCGCACCTCAACGGCAGCTTGCAAAACCGCTTGCCGTCTAACTTGAACTTCTCATTTGAGGGGATTGAGGGCGAGGCGTTGCTGTTGCACCTTGACCTTGCGGGAATCTGCTGTTCGAGCGGCTCGGCGTGTACCAGCGGCTCGCTCGACCCCTCCCACGTCCTCTTAGCCCTCGGACTGCCGCATGAAATTGCACACGGCTCGCTGAGAATTACCACCTCGAAATACACAACCGACGCGGAAATTGACAGGTTTCTTGAGGTTTTGCCGGGGGTGGTGGGGCGATTGAGGGAGATGTCGCCGCTTTGGAATAAATGAGAATGCAGAATGCAGAATGCAGAAATAATTTGGATTACGATGTTTATTTCCGTCGGAAAACGGCGGGAATTTGCGGGCGGTTGGAATATCACGGGCGAACGGAGTTCGCCCCTACACTGAAAGAATATACGGACAACAGAAAAATTTACGCGCCCGATTTGTAGGGCGAGGGTTCCACCCCTCGCCGAAAAACCCAGAAACACAGCGCGGTGTTTTGTAGGGAACGGTTCTTAACCGTTCCGGTTAAAAAGCCGTGCGAATTTACGGAACGGTTAAGAACCGTTCCCTACAATAAAATTTTTCCACAACAGAAAACGCCACAAACGACTGTAAAATTTACGGACGCGCCCCATCGCAAACACGCCCCTACATTAAATTCCTATTAATAAGGAGATAAAACTTTATGTACTCAGAAAAAGTAATGGAACACTTCGTAAACCCCTGCAACGTCGGCGAGATTGAGAACGCCGACGGTATCGGCGAAGTCGGTAACGAAAAATGCGGCGATATTATGAAGATGTACCTGAAAATAACCGCGGGCGTAATCGAGGACGTCAAGTTTAAGACGTTCGGGTGCGGGGCGGCGATTGCCACAAGCTCAATTGCCACCGAATTAATCAAAGGCAAAACGATTGACGAGGCTTTGAAACTCACCAACAGAGCAGTCGTAGAGGCCCTTGACGGGCTTCCCCCTGCGAAAGTCCACTGCTCGGTCTTGGCGGAGCAGGCGGTGAAAACCGCGATTTCCGACTACTACAATCGGCTCGGCATAGACCCGTTGCCGATTGTGGGGGAGATTACGGAGCATTGTGAGGGAAACTGTAGCAATGAATAAGGAACAATGAACAAGGAATAATGAATAAATATTTTGCACTTGTCAAAAATAAAGCATGTGCTACAAAATCACTCGAAAAAATTTCCGAAAAGAAATCAAATGTTCTAAGATACCCGTGCTGCTTTGCTTTTGGGCGAGTTTCGGTATTACGTCCGTGCTTATGCAACACACCCTCGAGGAACTAAGCGCGGAACTGCACGGCAAAGTCAAAATCGCTTTTGCCGCAAGTGAATACTTGTCGAAAAAGTACGATATAATCTTCTCGCCGACTGTTTTGTTGATTGAAAACAACACAGTAACAGACAGGATTGTCGGGAATCCGGGCAGAGAAAAGCTGAAACAAATAATAATGCAAAATGCAGAATGCAGAAATAATTTGTCTTTTTAGGTACTTTTCCGACGGAAATAAGCGTTGTAATTTGCTTATTTCTGCATTCTGCATTCTCATTTCTGCATTACTCGCGGCATTACTCGAAAAGGTCTTTCTTCTCGTCCCTATTAATCTTGCGGTAGATACTTACGTCGCCGTTGCCGTCGCAGGTGGCGAGCGAGATTTTCGTAATATCGCTCTGGGAATAGCCCTGCGTGTTGAGTTTTTCACTCAGCCATATGCGGTTTTTGCCGAGATAATGCAGATTCGTGTCGAGAATATTGCCGTCTAAAATTATATTCGCGGTGATTTTTTCCTGCTTTGGTTGTGCGGGTAAACCTTGCATTGCTTCAGGGGTCAGCGGCTTCCTTGCCGCTACGGGCAGGAACGAAATCTTCCCGTTGGTCTCAAGGATAGCGGTCTCGACGTCGGCTATGTTGAAGTACCCGCCGTTGCGGCAGAGCATCTGAAACTCGGTAATGTCGAGCTTTGCCTTAAAGAGATTTTTCTCGTAGAGCTTGCCATTCTCGTACAAAATCAGCGGTCTGCCCGACAAGAATTTGCGCGCCTTTATCGACTTCATTGAAATCAGTGAAATCAGAAAGATTGCACACCCGTAAAACAACATGGCAGTAAAAGGCTCAAGCCAGTTGTCCTTTAGGCTGGTCGCCATTTCCGCGGCTATGTTGCCTATGGTTATGCTGTAGATAAAGTCGTAGACGTTGAGCTGTGACATCTGCTTATTCCCGATGAGCTTTGCGATAAAGAACAGTGTCACAAACGAAAACGCCGATAACAAAATTATTTTTACTATCATATACTTATAGTGAGCAAAATTCGACAAAAAATGCAGTTTGACAAAGGGAAAAAATTATGGTAATATAGGAATATGTTTAATTATATTATAAGATTTACTTTGCAAGTAGTTGCTTTCGTGCGGGAGATTACCGCGAAAATCAAGCGGGACGAAGTCGCGACACACGCGGCCGAGGCGGCGTTCTTCATAATCATCGCCTTCTTCCCGATGGCAATGGTCTTTTTGACACTGCTGAATTATCTGCCGTTCACGGCGGAAGAAGTCACCGAGTTTTCAGCGGATTTCCTCCCCGCACAGTCGGCAAGCTTTGTCGATTCTTTGGTAGGCGAGATACACCAAACGGCTTCGGGTGCAGTCTTGTCAATCGCGACTGTGACTGCGCTGTGGTCGGCTTCACGCGGCTTGTTGTCGATTATCAAAGGCTTAAATTCAATCTACGGCATAAACGAAAGGCGCGGGTTTATTAAACTGCGAATCGCCTCAATGTTTTACATGCTGATTTTCATGGCGACCCTGATTATCACCCTTATCGTCTTGGTTTTCGGCAAGGAAATCAGCAACTGGCTCATCGAAACTTTCCCCATGTTTGAGGAGGACACGCCGCTGTTCGATTCGGTGCGGTGGTTCTTCGGGTTTTGCTTGCTTATATCGTTTTTCTGGGCGTTGTACTCATTTGCGCCGGGCAAGAAAAATCGCAAAGGCTTTGAGTTGCCGGGGGCGTTTATCAGTGCGGCGGGGTGGGTCGGGTTTTCTGCACTCTACTCGTTTTATATCACCAACTTCGGGAATTTTACGCGGGTGTACGGCAGTTTGACCGCGATAGTCTTATTGATGCTGTGGCTGTATATCTGCATGAACATTATGTTTTTCGGCGCAGTAATCAACGTCGTATTGCAGGGTGAAAAGGTAAAGAATACTATCAAAAGGCTTCAAGGGAAAATTACAAGGAGAGTAAAGACATGACGAGGAAAATTATTGCGCTTGTTATAATTTCGGCAATTGCACTTGCAACCTCTTGCACGAGCGGCAAGCACAAGGAGCTGAATACATACGCCGACTTTGAACGCGGGTACATTGGGGTCATTTCGGGCATGATTTGCGACCAAATTGTGGAGGACGACCTGCACGGTATCCCCGCCTACTACGCCGATTTGGAGAGCGCGCTCGCCGACATTCGCAGTGGCGAGATTGACGGATTCATGATTGATTTGTCAATCGCAACGGTCTTCACGGGGACGGCGGGCAACGAAGACTTGAAGGTCGTGAAAGTCCCTGTGGGGGTCTTTGAAGCCCCACTCGGCGCGGTCTCGGCCGATTCCGATATAATCAACGACTTCAACGTTTTCCTGTCCCGAATCAGAACCGACGGCAGTTTCTACGCGATACAGCGGCGATGGCTCGAAGACATACCCACACTTTCGACGACGATTCCCGAAATTGACGCGAGCAGTTTTTCCGGGTCGGCTGAACCTTTGATAATCGCCACGAGCGGCGCGGGTATACCCTTCTCCTACACCAACACAGACGGGGGTTTAAGCGGCTTCGCGGTGGAGCTGGCGTTGTGGTTCGCCGCATACAGAAATCAGCCCGCCGAATTTGTCACCATGGACTTTTCCGAGCTAATCACGGCCGCCCAAAACGGCAAGGTTGATATTGCAATCGACGGCATTTCGATTACACATGAGCGAAGGCAGTTGGTGTTGTTTACGGATTCGTTTTATGATGATGGGCTTGGGATTATTTCTTTGAAATGATGGGGGATTCCCCCATGCCCCCTTTCTTGTTCTTGGGGGCGTTGCCCCCCTGACCCCCTTTCTTGGGGGCGTTGCCCCCAAACCCCCAATCGGTGCGGCTCCGCCGCACAACAAGGGCTTCGCCCCCACTCCCCCTTGTAATGGGGGCAAACCCCAAACCCCATGTCCCTTAATCGGGGGGGGGGTGGGCCCCGCCGCCCCCCCCCCCCTCCCCCCCCCCCCTCCCTCGTCAACCAACAACAAACACAACCACACAACGCCGCCGCC
>WRMK01000143.1 GCA_009777155.1 Oscillospiraceae bacterium | reverse complement strand
CAAAACCCCGCGACCATCAAAAGCTTCAAGGTAAAGGCAAAAATCGCACAGCCCGGAGCCTGTACAAGAACCCGAACCGCTAATCTACATAACCCCCGGATTCACCCTGCCCGACGCGAACGCCGATACATACGACAACGACTGGGCGTATTTCTTAGTCAACCGCGAGAATCCGCTCCCCGCAGATTACGCGCTCGCAATCAATATGCGCCACGTCTTCCCCGACTATCGCATGGACGAACGCGCCGCCGATTACGCCGTGAAAATGCTCGAGGACGCACGCGCCGAGGGTTACGGGCTTGCGGTGATTTCGGCTTACCGCTCTTTAGAATGGCAGCAGCACATCTTCGACTACTTCCTTGACAGCCTAATCGACTTCGGCTACACCCCGGAAGACGCGCGTGTGCAAGCCGAGTTGGAGATAGCACTGCCCGGTACGAGCGAACACAACGCGGGCATCGCGCTCGACATTGTCAGCCACGATTACTACCTGCACAACACCCAGCTTACTCAAAACTTCGACCAAACGCCGGAGTTCAGCTGGCTTGTAAATAACTGCCATAAATACGGCTTCATAATGCGCTATCCCGAGGGCAAAACTCATATCACAGGCTTTATATACGAGCCATGGCACTACCGCTTTGTCGGGGTTAAAAGGGCATACGAAATAAGTCAATCGGGCTTAACTTTAGAAGAATATTTCGCTAATAATATAGAAATTGAAAGGACGAATTAATATGTACGATGCTCCAAAAAAGAGGCCCGCGGACAACGGCGGAATAATTCAAGCCGTCATACCCGCAAAAGGAGACGAGCCGTTTGTGCTTGCACGGAAGTCGGTATTTTGCGTGTCATTTTTGACCTGCTTAATCTGCCTTGGGTTAATTATAGCCAAGGCTGTTTCGGGCGGCGATGATACCGCAGGGGAGGCACTGCCGGTGTTTTGGGAAGACGAGTATATCGAAGGCTCGCTTTACATTGAACCCACAGTAATCCCGGAAAGGCCGCAGGTTATCAAGAACACCGAGATTATCCCGGAATACTTAGAGTACTACGAAATTAATGACGACGTGGTGGGTTGGATAGAAATCCCCGGCACAACCCTCGACAATGTCGTCACGCAATACCGCCGATTCGACGAAAACGGCATGCCCACAGGCAGTAACGCCTACTACCTCGAACACGACCTCTACCACAATTATTATTACGACGGGATAATTTTCGCCGATTGGCGGTTGTCGGTACTCGAAGACCCCACCCCCGACAACACGATTTTGTTCGGGCATAATCTGAACAACGGCACAAAATTCGCCCCCGTCGCCCGCTATTACCCCTACTACTACAACTGGCCCACCCCGCATATCAATCACTACGTCGCGAACCCCGTGATACGTTTCGACACCCTCTACGAAAGGCGCGAATACAAAGTTTTCGCCGCAATATACGCCCACACCGAGGACAACCGCGCCGATATTATACACGACGTTTTCAATTATCACTTAGTGCGAAAATTCCCCGACAAGGCAAGTTTCTACGGGTATATTACAGACGTTCTCGACCGCAGCGGCTTCTACAACCCCGACGTAGACATCGAATACGGCGACGAAATCATCACCCTCTCCACCTGCTACTACCCGCTCGGTGAGCATATCGACAGCCGCATAGCGGTCTTTGCGCGGCGAGTGCGGGACGGCGAAAGCCCCGAAGTGGACGTCTCCACCGCATGGCTCAACCCCTCCCCCCTCCTCTACGACTACTACTACACCTCCCAAGGCGGCTCGTGGGGCGGCAGAAACTGGGATTTGAGCATGGTGAAAGGGTTAGAGGACTGGTTGGCGAAGCAAGGCTAATCTAATAAATAAAAGGGCAGGGGTTCGCCCCTGCCCGTTATGTATGCTATTGCGGCGGGAGTAGGGGTAAGGGGGCGTCCCCAAAAGCCGAACAAGTTTCGTCACCCGCGCACGCGCCTACCGAAAGACCCGCACTGCATTTCCCGAAGTTCGTAAGTCTCAAAAGCGGCGTTAAGCCGCTCTCGTGGGAGTTAAGTCCCGCCGACTTTTCCTGCGTTCGGGTGCGAAATCTTGGTCGGATTTTGGGGACGCCCCCTTACCCCTACTCCCGCCCCACAATTACCTCATTCAAAACCCGCCGATTAACAATATTATCCAAAACCTCCAAAGCCTGCTCATGCGCCTCCTGCTGCGCCTTACTGCCGACATTAAGCGAGAGCACCGCGATATACATATCATCGGGGCATCGCTCGTCTATACCCGCCTGCTCCGCAAAAAAACTGCCCTGTATCTTAAAAAAAACATCGTCCTCAATGCCGTGCCCGTAAATCTCGCCGAGATTCACCAAAATATCCTTGTAATTATAATCGGTACCCATAACGATTCGCTCAAACGCCTCTTTGTCGGCGATAATCAGCCGGGTTTTGCCCCCGCGTATCTCGGTCGAAAGCCGCGTTTGGTTAATCGCCGCCGTGTCCCGCGTCATCTCATTCCAAAGGTTAATCAAAACCGCCGAAGCCCGAACCCGCCCGTTCCCGTCATAGTCGGGCGTGAACATCTCCACACCCCGCGCAATATCCCCCTCGTGTTCAAACACCAAAACCGCCGCCTCATAACTCGCCGTCAACAGCATAAAATCAATGTCCCTGCGCTCGGTCTTGGCCAATTCGTAAACAAACAGCCCGACCAACACCGAAACAAACACCACCATAATCACGGTAATTTTGTAGTGATAAAAGAAATTCTCGACTTTTTTCGCACCATGAAGTTCGGGCGGCGCGGATTCGTCTTTTTTAATTACCTCGCTGTCTTCAATCAGCCCCTGCTTTAGTTTCAGCAGTTCGCGCTTGTCGTGGTTGTCGTAATTTTTTGACATAGTCAATTAACCTTTCATCGGAGCATATCCAACAATAGTTCGCGCACATCTTGTCGGCGTATTTTCCGCCATACTGCGTTAAATTTTTTCGCAATGCACAAAGCATTACGAAAAAATTTGCCTTGTCTGACGAAAAATTCGCTCGACAATCTGCACACGCCCTATTGTTGGATAAGCTCGTCAATACCTATATAAGGATTGCGGTATCTTCTGCGCCCTTTCGTCTTCGCGCCGTACTGAATCGCCTCGCTCGGACACCAATGTATACACGCAACACAATGCTCACAGTGATGCTGCCATTTCGGCTTATTCTCGACAAGGATTATATTGCTCACCGGGCAAATCTTTTCGCACTCCCCGCACCCGGTACACTTCTCATCAACAAAAAAGCTTTCGTCAAGTAAAGCTATATTATTATATAGATTGTCAAATGTAAGCGAGTTCTTTTTTATCAAGTTCTTGCCCGCGTTTATCTCGCCCGAAATTTTGGCAATGCGCCTATCCGCTTTGGCGGCCCTGCCCAAAAACATGGGGTTGTATTTGATGATATAATTCCCCGGCATGAGTATTCCCGCGCCGTAATTCAAGGTGTTACCATTCGCGGACAAAGCCTTTTCCAACGCAGACACACTGCCTTTCCCAAGGCCTGCCCCCATTGTAACCACCCCGAAAATGTATGTATCGGGGTGTATATTTATTTCACCAATAAACTTTTTAACCACACGCGGCAAATTCCCGAAATAAGACGGAAAAACAAAGCCGACTTTCCGACCTTCGCCGCCAATCTGCCCCGCCAAAGGCTCACCCGCCATTGAATAAAGTTCGCCAGAACCCAAACCCTCGGCAAGTTTCTTAGCAACATAAAGCGAATTCCCGGTCCCACTGAAATAAAAAATCATCTAACTAACCTTTCTATCCACTGTCCACTATCCACTATCCACTGTCAACTGTCCGTCGGTTTCATCGTCGGAAACAGCAACACATCCCGAATAGACGCACTATCGGTAAGCAACATCACAAGCCTGTCCAACCCCAGTCCAAGTCCCCCCGTCGGCGGGAATCCGTACTCCAAAGCCGTCAGAAAATCCTCATCAAGTTTAGCGTTCGCGCCCTCTTTCCTGCGCTCCTCGACCTGCTTCGTGAACCGTTCGCGCTGGTCAATCGGGTCGTTTAATTCACTGAAGGCATTACCAAATTCCCGCGTGTAAATGAAATACTCAAAGCGTTCTGTGAAAGCAGGGTCGTCGGCTTTGCGCTTTGCAAGCGGCGAATTTTCAACCGGGTAATCATAAATAATCGTCGGCTGAATCAAATTCGGCTCTGCAAATTCTTCAAACAATTCTATAAGTTCCAAGCCGGTTTTTCCTGCTTTCCCGGTGTACTTTTCAACCGCTTCTTGCATAGTCATGCGCGCCCACGGCTTGCCGAGTTGAATCTCAACACCGTTGTAACTAACGGTATCACTCCCGCAGATTTTAAGGCACAAAGTCCGATACATATCCTCGATTAAATCCATCATCGCGAAATAATCGACATACGCCCAGTACATCTCAATCGTCGTAAATTCGGGGTTGTGCGTACTATCCATGCCCTCATTGCGGAAAATCCGCCCGACTTCATAGACCTTGTCAAACCCGCCTACAATCAGCTTTTTCAGGTACAACTCAGTTTCAATCCGCAGAAACATCTCAATGTCGAGGGTGTTATGATGGGTGATAAAAGGTCGCGCCGCCGCCCCGATTTCGACCGTGTGCAACACAGGCGTATCCACCTCGACAAAACCCCGCTCGTCAAGGTAATTGCGAATCTCGCGCAAAATTTTCGTGCGCGTGAGAAAAACGTCCTTGACTTCCGGGTTCGCAATCAAGTCGAGATAGCGTTTTCTGTAGCGTTCTTCCTTATCGCGCAATCCGTGCCACTTTTCGGGCAAGGGCAACAAAGACTTTGACAGCATGGTAATTTCCTTGGCATGAATGGAAATTTCGCCCCGCCTTGTCCGAAAGACAAAGCCTTTAATCCCTGCAATATCGCCCAAATCCCACTTCTTGAACAGCTTAAAACTTTCCTCGCCAATGTCGTCAATCTTGACATAGACTTGAATCCTGCCGCTTGCATCGCGAATGTCTATAAAGTTCGCCTTGCCCATGTCGCGCCAGCTCATAATCCTACCCGCAATCGCGACATCTTTGTTTTCGTACTGCTCAAATTCCGCGACAATATCGGCGGCATAATCAGTCACGGGAAACTTGGTAATCTCATACGGGTTCAGCCCCATCTCGCGCAATTCCGCCAATTTTTCAAGGCGAATTCGGTGCTGTTCGCCTAAATCGGCGGTGATTTCTTCCGGGGTTAATTCGGGTGTTTCCGAAACTTCCGGAATTGTGTTATTTTGGTTCATTTTTGTTAACGTCCTTTGTAATTAATTATTCGCGAAAACCGTTATCTTACGGGCGGGCAATGCCCGCCCCTACAATACGTTGGTTTTTTAAGAATTGCTGAATGTAGGGGCGATTCACCACGGCCCGCCCGTTGGTTTTGCGTTTTGCAATAACCCAAAATTTATTTTGAAATCTCCAAAATCTCATAAGCCACCGTCCCGGCGGGTGCTTCCGCCCAGACAATATCGCCCACTTTATGCCCGATACAAACC
>WRMK01000142.1 GCA_009777155.1 Oscillospiraceae bacterium | reverse complement strand
GTGGTCGTCATCGTGGTCGTCATCATCGTGGTCGTCGTCATGGTCGTCATCGTGGTCGTGGTCGTCATCATGGTCGTCATCGTCATGGTCGTGGTCGATTTCAAACTCGTTGTAAACTAACCCGTCCTCCATGATTTCCATAAGGCTCACCATTACCATATCGGGATTGGTCTCGTTTTTCATGACGTCCTCAACCCACTCGTCCGAGTGCCCGCCCACATAAATAAACAGGTCACAGGTGGAAATCTGTGCAATGTCCCTGATAGAGGGCTGATAATTGTGCATGTCGATTGAGTTGTCGATGAGCAGGGTAAGGTCGAAGCGGTCGGAAACCCCCGCCGTAATCTCGCGAACCCAGTCGTACTGCGGGAAAGTCGTGGCTATAACTTTAATTTTCTCGAAGTTGTCAGTGTTTGCAGTGTTTGTGCCGTTTGCACTCGGCGAATTATTGCCGGTGTCGTTGTCGGTAGTAGTGTCACCGCAAGCAGTGGTAAGTAATACGGCGCAAGCGATAATCACGCCGAGAAGTTTCTTTAATTTCATTTAATTTTCCTCCAAAATTGTTTTTAATTTAGCCGATTGCAAAACTCGTCGTTTAGCGGACGGGCAATGCCCGCCCCTACAATATGTAGATGAACGACAAAACCAAATCGCCATATGTAGGGGCGCGCATTGCGCGTCCGTGAGTTTCGCAATCGTCTATGTTTTTAATTATTTTTTACAAACAAATACACAACGAAACAAACCCTTGAATTAAGGGTAAATCTCATTGTGTCGAGGAAAATTTAATTATTCATCCGCGCCTTATCGTCTATCGGCGTGTGAACGCCGAACAGCCGCGCAATGCCCGTAAACATCGCAGTCAAGGCTATGCAGGGCAGTAAAATCAGTGCGGCTTGTGCGATGTAGTGGTACTTGAGCAGGTTCTTCGCCGACTGTATAAGCGCGCAGGCTATGCAGTGCAGCTCGTAGTTGAAACTGCCGCTCTGTTGATGATTATGCGCCGAGTGGTCTATCGGAATTGCAACCGCCGCACCCGAAAGAAATACAACGAAAACAAACCCTACCGCAATTGCAAGGGCAACTTGACGTCTGAATTTGCTTTTTTTGCATTTTCGAGTATATTGCATTGAAAACCTCTAAATTTATTTCCTCTGTTCATGCGGGAGCAACGCGCCGTCCACGGTTTTGCGGGGCGGGGCCGCAGGTGTTGCGCCCCTGATTTGGCTTGACGCCGCATCAAGATACCGCAAAAACTCGTTGGGGTCTTGACAGCGCGACATGGCCTCCTCACGGCTGATTCTGCGGTGGGCGGTCAGGCGGGCTAAGTCTTGGTCGAGTGTGAACATTCCGCGGGCGCGCCCTGTGGCAATCGCGCTCGGAATCTGATAGGTCTTGCCCTCGCGGATAAGCGAGGAGATTGCATCTGTAGAATTAAGCAGTTCCATTGCGGCAACCCGCCCTTGTCCGTCTGCGGTGGGGACAAGTGTCTGCGAGACTATACCTACGACGTTGTTCGCCAACTGTGACCGGCACTGCCCTTGGGCGTGCGGCGGGTAGGTGTCGATGATACGGTCTAAGGTCTCGGCTGCCCCGGTCGTATGCAGCGTTGACATAACAAGGTGGCCCGTTTCTGCCGCCGTTACGGCCGCACTGATAGTCTCAAAGTCGCGCATTTCCCCTACAAGAATAACATCGGGGTCTTCACGGAGGGCGGCGCGGAGTGCCTTCGCGAAGTCGGAGACGTCCACGTGAACCTCGCGCTGGTTAATCATCGACTGCTTGTGGGTATGTAGGTACTCAATCGGGTCTTCGATTGTGATAATATGGCAATTTTTGTTACGGTTAATGTGGTCAATCATGGCGGCAAGGGTGGTCGATTTGCCCGAACCGGTCGGCCCTGTAACGAGAATCAGACCGCGGGGACGGAGCGAGAAGTCCGCCAAGAGCGGCGGCAGTGACAAGTCCATGAGTGTGGGGATTTCGTTACGGAGCAGACGGAAAGCGACAGCGTGATACCCGCGCTGACGGTAGACGTTTACCCTGTGGCGATGCCCGCCCGCGCTGACGTACGAGAAGTCGGCATCGAACCCATCCTGTATGATTTGCTTTTGTTTCATTGTGGCAATCTGCCCGATAAGCTGTACTATGATAGGCTCGGTACAGTCGGGATAGCCCGGGCATTTGGAAATTTTGCCGTGCAGGCGCATCATCGGGGGCAAGCCCGCCGTGATGTGCAAGTCGGACGCGCCAAGTTCCCTCACCTCATCAAGAATATCGCTGATATACATATCTTTCACGTTATTGCTCTCCTTTGCATAATATGTACAATTGACAATTGATAATTGACAATGGACAATTGTGGTGTCGCTTTGCGACGGTTTTAGACTTTAATGACCGTGAATCCACGGATTGCAAGTACGGTACACGAGTTGTAAGCTATTCGATTGGAAAACCCCGCGAAGCGGCTCAATAATTGTCCATTGTCCATTGTCCATTGTCAATTGACAATCGTCCATTGTCAATTGTCAATTTACTCGGTTTCCACTATGTTCATCTTAATAGTCTTATCTTCCGCAATCTCAATCACGCCGTAGGTTGGCGCGTTTTTGCCTCGGGGTTCGCTTATGCTCCCCGGGTTCATTACATAAACATTGTTCACGAAGTCGGTCTTGTAGACGTGGGTGTGGGCGTACAAGGCGATTTGGCACTCGTGGTACAACGCCCTGTCCAAAAGCTGTTCGGTGCCGTCGTGAACGTCTAAGGTATGCCCGTGCGCGCAATAAATTTTATGCCCGCCGACCGTGATTACCCGTTCTTCTTTTATGTTCCCGTGGTCTGTGTTGCCCTTAACAAAAACAAACTTTTTGTCAGGGTGAAGATTGGCTACGTCAATCAGCTCGTACTGCCCGTCGCCGAGGTGAATAATCAAATCCGCGTCTACATTGGCCTCAACAACGCTCTTTAGCTTGTGAAAGTTCTTGTGAGAGTCCGCCACCACTGTAATTTTCATGTTTTTCCTACCATGCCTTCCATAGTATTATATTCGTAAAATTCCGTCGGATTTCGGTTTTTTAATGTCATTTCGATACATATATCTTAATTATAACTTAAACTTTTTGAAAAGTCAATGAAAAATTTATAAAAATCATATTTTTACTTATATTTTAATAAACTGTAAGGAGGCGACAGGTTATGAAATCTACTGCCGGTATGGAAAAGCTGTTGAAAACTGCGGGTGCAAGGCTCGGTATGAGCCCCGAAAGATTGATGGGTGCGCTTGAAAAGGGCGATGTCAACGACATTCTCGCCAACATGAACACCCGCGACAAGCAAAAGCTCAAGTCAGTGCTCGAAGGCGGCAACCCCATGGAAACCCTCATGAAGTCACCGCAAGCCGCCGAAATGATGCGGCAAATGCAGGCGAATAGTTAAAAAGCAAGGGGTGGTGGGAGCATGGCAGGTTCGGGAAACATGGGCGATATGCTACAGTCATTGCTTTCGGCACTTAACAAAGACTTAGGGCAAGACGAGGGCGCAGAATCCGCAGAAAATTCAAGCGCGGAGACTTCAAGCGGCGAGAATTTCAGCACGGGCGCAGATTTCAGCAGTTTTTTTGAGAACATCGACCTTGACATGATTATGAAGCTCGGCGAAATGTTCGCAAAATTTAACCACCCCGACAAGAACACCGAGCTTCTGCGCGCCCTCAAGCCCCACCTGCGCGATGAAAACCGCGACAAAATCGAGACCGCCATAAAGCTACTGAAAATAACAGCGTTACTCCCGATGCTCCGGGAGAGCGGGTTTATGGATAAAATATTTTAACTAAATAAAAATGCAGAATGCAGAATGCAGAAATAAATAAATTTACAAGCCACATATCCGTCGGGGAACTACTAATAAAATTAAATTATTTCTGCATTTTGCATTATTATTTCTGCATTAACTAAACTGGAGGATTACATATGGAATGGAAACAGGAGCGTATTTCTAAACCGGAGCTTGAGAAAAAGCAGAACGATTATATCCGTATGGCTATGGAAATGGCGCAGCGTTCGCCTGTTCCGCAACCTAAAATCGTGACTAAAGCCGCGCCTAAGGCCGTGGAGACACCCCCGCCGCCCGCACCCGAAGTACATATCGAAGAAGCCCCGACTGTGCCTGCCCCCGAAGTAACACCGGAGCCGGAGAAGGTCGTGGTCGAGGAGAAAAAGCCCAAAAAACCGCCCGCCGCTCGTAATAATAATCGCAATAAGAGCAAGAAAATCGAGATTAATGCGGACATAAACATAAACAGCCCGCTCGTGGTCAACGAGCATAAAACCGAGATTGTACAGGAGATTGTCGAGGAGCGAATCGAGCAGAGGGTTGCACCGCAAGTTGAGATTGTTGTGCCTGAACCTGAAATCGAAGTTGTACCCGAGCCTGAACCCGAAGTTGTACCCATGAACCCCGTAGCTGAAGCTACACCCGAAGTTGTACCCATGAACCCCGTAGCTGAAGCTACACCCGAACCCGAACCGGAGGGCGTGGTTTTCCCCGACGAGATTTGCGAGGAAATCCGTGAGGAAGACGAAGTTACCGATATGCCGTTTGAGAATTTCGGCGGGTGCGGCGAATGTGAATCCAACCCCGACAAGCCCCGCCCAAGGCGGTGCGAGAACTCAACGCCGCCGAATTTCAACAACTTCGTCAAGGAACACAACCAAAACCGCGCCAACTGCGGTAACTCCCGAAATCACCCGTACAATAACAACAATTATCCATGGAAAAACAAAAAAAACTGAGTTTGGAGGGGATTTTGAGCGACCGCGACATGATGTTAATGGCGGTTCTGCTTATAATTCTCATTAGCGAGAGCGCGGATTTGCCGCTTATTTTGGCGGTGGGGTTTGTGATGTTGTTTTGAACTTCGCAAATCCTTACGGATTTGCTTCTCGATTTAACTCACTCCCGTAAACTCGCTACCAATTGAGTTAAAATCGCCACATCTTTATCCTTTACCCCCTCGACATTTAAGTTTGCGTTGCTATCCGCGCCGAGCAGATAATCAACCGACACGCCGAATAATTTCGATAATTCAATTAAATAAACAGGCGAAGCCATGCTAAGACCCTGTTCCCACGAATTGTAGCCATTTCTTGTTATAGATAGCGTTCTTGCTATTTCACTTTGGGTCACACCCCTTGCTTCTCGCAAGGCTTTTAATCTCATGCTGAACGGAATAATCATTTTTAAGCACCCTTTTTTATAATAATAGAGCCAAACCGATATATCAATATCATTTTGGCTCTGTATCTTGACAAACGGTTTTTAATATGCTATAATTTAAAAAAAGTCGATAAAAATCGGCAGATAAAAAATTTATGGGGGAAAATAATATGCTTACAGTTACCGTTAAATGCGAAAATTGCGGCGAAAACATATCCATTGAGGAAGGCGAGATACAAGGTGTTTGTGACCGTTGCGGAAGTATAGGCTTGCTTTAACAAGAAATTATAGACACGCAAGCCGCCGTTAAAAAAGTCGAAGTCATTCAAAGCGTGGCTC
>WRMK01000141.1 GCA_009777155.1 Oscillospiraceae bacterium | reverse complement strand
GTGTCCTTGACGGCTTGATAGGTATTGAACAGAATCGGGTAGAACGCCGCCAAGAAAATCAGAAAGGTTTGCATAGGTAATCCCACACCGAAAAGTATAATCGTAATCGGAACCCACGCAGGCGGCGGAATCGGTGAGAGCATTTGAAACAGCGGTAAAACACGCTTTCTTATGGAAATATTCCACCCCATAAGCAGACCGATGGGAATTGCCGCAATTATTGCAAGCCCTAATCCCAAAAAGAATTTCACCATGCTGTTACCTACGTCCGACAAGAACCCCCGCTCTGTCACCATGACCCAAAAGGTCACGGCGACTTCGCTCAGCGGCGGAACAAGCCTATCATTGACTACACCGAGCCGCGGCAACAACTCCCACAACAGGAGCAACGGGATTAATATTGTGATAAATTCCCATGTGAACAGATTCCCCGCCGCCCCTTTGAAGAAGTAGCCGATTTCACGGAAGATAAGCCGTATAAAGCCCCGCGGACTTTTCCGGGACTTGTTATATTTCGTCAAGCAACCTGCCTTTTTCAAAACAGGCGGAGATCCGACCCGTTGCTCTTGTTTAACTTTCAACAACACTCAACCTCCCAACTCCAGTCGCGTTCCCTTCAGCCCCATGTTATTCCCTTAAAAGCCTCTGCGAACATTGTGTCGCCGGGGTTTTCGCTTATATCGTCCATAGCGACAAGTTCATCGGCGAGCTTTTTCAGCCCCTCGACTTCAAGAGTAATCCCGAACAGCAATCTGTTGTTTCCGTGTATGATTGCATCTTTGGGCGCGCCTGTGTAATTGTGTGCGATGTCTACTATGTTTTCGGCGGTCGGGTCGGCGAGAATAACTCCGTTTGCTTCATCAATCGCCTTGACAAAATCTTTGAGCGCATCCGGATTAGCCGACAAAAACTTATCGCTTGCATTAATCGTCCGGCAAGGAATATTCGCCGAAACATCATCAAACTTTCTGACATAACCCTCCAACTCGGCGATACTCGCTTGAGGTTCTTCGAGAATCGCACCGTCAACTTGACCGGCTTGAAGTGCTTGAATCGCCGGACCACCTGCAAGACGTTCAAGATTGAATGTCGCACCTGCGTTTCGGGAGGCTACCGTGAGCGAGATGATTGCTTCACAAGTGGGGGAAATTCCCGAAATGTTCTTGCCGTTTAAGTCCGCTAACTCCTTAATATCGGATTCGGGCGGTACTAACAAGACACTTGTGCAGGGCTTCTTGACTTGTGCGATTGTTTTAATAGGCGCACCGTTTGCGATTGCGGCGATTGCCGTAGTCGGGCAAGTCCAAAACACATCTGCTCCGCCGCTGACAACGAGGTCACGCGCCGCCGCGTTATCATCAACAGGGACGATTTCCACGTCAAGGTTGTACTTTTCAAAGAGGCCGAGCTCCTTTGCGACGTAGAGGTTTAAGTGGTGGGTGGTCTTGGCATCGGCGACGACTATTTTAATAGGTGCGCTTGCGGGTTCGCCGCTATTGCCGCCTGTATCTGTATTACACGCCGTCATTCCTGTTATTAAAAGCGCGAGGGTTGCCAAAATTGCGATTGCTTTGCTGAATTTCTTCAATGTGAACATTTTATGTTCCTCCTTTGTTTCTTATACATACAATTCATATGTTTATGGTATGTTATAAAACCATTATACACTAATTATTTTGATATGTCAAGTAGGTTTTTGAAAAAAATTGAAAAATATTTTTTGAAAAGCTATTGACAAATGCGGAAGTTTTTGATATACTTATATGACTTATGTGTTTTGTATGTTATTGAGGAGTGAGAGTATGGAATCCGGAACTGCTTGTATTCACGCGGCGTTAAGCCGCACAAAACCCCACTCCACCGGCGCAGTCGCAGTCCCGATTTTCCAGACCGCCACCTTCGCCTACCCCGCGTTCGGGCAGAGCACAGGCTACGACTACACCCGCACCCAAAACCCCACAGTCGAGCACTGCGAGTCGGTTGTAGCCGCCTTGGAGGGCGGCGCGGGGGCGTCCGCATTCGCCACAGGCATGGCGGCAATCGCGGCGGTCACGGAGCTTTTCCACCCCCGCGAAAACCCCGAAATCATCGCCACCGACGACCTCTACGGCGGCTCAATCCGCCTATTCAACAACATCTCCGCCAAAAACGGCATCGCCATAAACTACGTTGACACCTCCAATTTGGCGGCAGTCGAGGCCGCGATTACGCCCGCCACAAAGGCGATTTTCATCGAAACACCGACTAATCCAATGATGAAACTCACCGACATTGCCGCCGTGAAAAAGCTAATAGCCGACCGCGATATACTACTGATAGTAGACAACACCTTCCTCACCCCCTACCTGTTGAACCCAATCGCCCACGGCGCGGACATAGTAATCCACAGCGGGACGAAGTATCTCGCGGGCCATAACGACACACTCGCGGGCTTTGTCGTGGCGCGAATGCCCGAAATTGCCGAGAAACTCCACATTGTGAAAAAAACAACAGGCGCGGTGCTGTCGCCGTTCGATGCGTTTTTGGTGACACGGGGCATCAAAACCCTCGCAATCCGCATGGAAAGGGCGCAGAGCAACGCCCGCGCAATCGCCGCGTGGCTCAACGCGCAGCCGAAAATTTCCGCCGTCCGCTACCCCGAAATGGGCGCGATGATTAGTTTCACGACCGACACGGTCGAGACGGCGCAGGGAATTTTGAACAAGGTCGAGCTGATTCTGTACGCCGAAAGTCTCGGCGGCGTCGAAACGCTGATAACTTATCCGGCAACGCAAACCCACGCCGAAGTCCCCGAAAGTGAGCGATTGGCGCGCGGAATCGACGAAAAGTTACTGCGCTTATCGGTCGGAATCGAGGCCGCCGAGGACATAATTCAAGATTTAGAAAGGGCAATTTCATGAAGTACAATTTCGATAAAATCATAAATCGCTACGGCACAAATTCGCTCAAATTCGACTTTGCCGAGGAGCAGAAAATCCCCGCCGACGCGCTCCCAATGTGGGTCGCGGACATGGATTTTCCCGCGCCGCCCGAGGTCTTGGCGGACATTCAAAGCGCGGTCGCGCACGGCATTTTCGGGTACACCGAGGCCAAAGAAAGTTACTACAACGCGGTCATAAATTGGTTCAAATCGCGGTTCGATTACGCGGTTACGCGGCGCGAAATCGTCAAGGCGCCGGGCATAGTTTTCGCGCTTGCACAGGCGATTCGCGCCTTTACCGAACCCGGCGATGCGGTGCTGATTCAGACCCCGGTTTACTACCCATTTTACGATATAATTCGCGACAATGACAGAAAAATTGTAACAAATCCGCTCATTTATGAACACCGAAAGTATACAATTAATTTCGCCGATTTTGAGCGTAAAATAGTCGATGAAAATGTCAAGTTGTTTCTGCTTTGCAGTCCGCACAATCCGGTCGGTCGGGTCTGGACAAAGGCAGAGTTAGAGCGGCTTGACGAGATTTGCAGACGGCACAACGTGATAATAATTTCGGACGAGATTCACTGCGATTTTGTGTGGTCGAATCACGCGCATACCTGCTTCGGTTCAATCAACCCAAACGCGGTCATCGCGACCGCCCCGAGCAAGACTTTTAATCTTGCGGGTTTGCAAATTTCTAACCTTTTTGTAAGGGACACGGAGCTACGCAAAAAACTCAAAACCGAGATTAATAAGAGCGGTTACAGTCAGCTGAATACGCTCGGTATAGTTTCGTGTGAAAGCGCGTACACAAAGGGTTTGCAGTGGCTTGACGAATTGAAAATATACCTGCAAAACAACATAAACTTGACACGCGATTTTCTACAATCGAGGCTGCCGAAAGTGAAATTTATCGAGCCCGAAAGTACCTATCTTGTGTGGTTGGACTTTGCCGAGTATGGACTTTCGCAAGCGGAACTTGACAAGCGTGTCACCGAGGGTGCGAAGTTGTGGCTTGACGGCGGGACGATGTTCGGCAAGGAGGGCGAGGGTTTTCAGCGGGTGAATATTGCTTGTCCGCGCAGTGTTTTGCAGGATGCACTTGATAGATTGGCGCGTGAATTTTTATAGAAAAACGTAATACGACAGGCGCGCATTAGCCGCGATTAAAATTTCCGGAATGTAGGGGCGGACTGTGTTCGCCCGTGATTGTAAAAATACACGAAAGGCAAGCCCCACGCCGCGAAACTTAGAACCCGTCACAAGCAAACGCACCGCTAAATCGGCGAATTTTTCGCCATACTGCGTTAAAATTTTCCGCAATGCACAAAGCATTACGAAAAATAGCGCACTGCGCGAGCTTTCAGTCTGACAAAAAATATCGCTCGATTTATCAGCGTGTTTGCTTGTGAAGACGGATTCTTACGCGATTTGGGGCGGCATGGTAACGAAAATGAAAATATCGACTAAAGGCCGCTACGCACTGCGAATGTTGCTCGACTTGGCCGAAAACAAGGACAGCGGTTTCATTTCCTTGAAAGAAATTGCCGAGCGGCAGGGCATTTCAAAGCAGTATTTGGAGCAGATTGTGACCCTTTTGAACACCTCCGATATTTTGCGGACCAGCCGCGGAAAGCAGGGCGGGTACATGCTTTTGAAGGAGCCGTCGGAGTACACCGTCGGGCAGATTTTGCGGATTACCGAGGGCGGCCTCGCACCGGTTGCGTGTTTGGAGGACGCGCAAAATCGCTGTGACCGCGCCGAAAATTGCAAAACCCTTTCGGTCTGGAAAGGGTTTTATGAGGTGACGAATAAATATTTTGACGGGATTACTTTGCAGGGGATTTTGGAGGGACAGAGAGAGGACGTGGGGAGCTATATTATTTAGCGAGGCTTGCGTTTCACAACGGGCGAACGGAGTTCGCCCCTACAACAGTGATGTTTTTATGTGGTTGGAAATTTTTCATGTAGGGACGACCGCCCTCGGTCGTCCGTAAATTTTACTGTCGCCTGTATTCTTTTTCAACGTAGGGGCGAACTGTGTTCGCCCGTGGGTTTTCGGGGGGTATGCGATTTTTTCGGGTGGTTGTGCGATTTCTTCGGCGGTCGTGCGATTTTTTTCGGGGGTTGTGCGATTTCTTCGGGGGTTGCGCGATTCATTCGGCGGTCGTGCGATTTTTTCGGGTGGTTGTGCGATTTCTTCGGCGGTCGTGCGATTCATTCGGGGGTCGTGAAATTCTTTCAGGCGGTGGTGCGTTTCACAACGGGCGAACACAGTTCGCCCCTACACACAGTGATATTTTTATGCGGTTGAAAATTTTCACTGTTCATTGTCCATTATCCATTGTCAATTGTACATTGTTCATCGTCCATTATCAATTGTCAATTATCCATCACTCAAACCCATCAGGAAACACCGCGTCATCGCGGCCCAACGAGCTTGCCGCCTTGCTCTGTACCGCCTCGCCCTGCGCGGACTGCGCGCCCTGTGCAACTTGCCCGGGCGGGCGTTTTTTACGGCGATTTCTGAAAACCGTCACGCTGTAAAGTTCCTCCATGAAATCGGCAAGCAGATTGCGGTACTGGATTTTTTTCAGCCAGCCTTTCGGAATCGCCGACAGTCCTCGGTACGCCCCGAAAAGCCCGCCGCAAAGCCCGCCGCAGACATCGCTTT
>WRMK01000140.1 GCA_009777155.1 Oscillospiraceae bacterium | reverse complement strand
AAACCCATAGGCGAGGGGAAACTTGCAGTAGACAGCAAACCTATTAAGTCGTGAACTTATAAACTTGCAATCGAGAAAGTGGAGTCTGAACAGCCTGTGTGGCGGGCTGGCGGCTACTTTGCGGCGGCGCAGACATAGACCCCTACTACCCCCCTCTGCCCCGACTGCCGCCTCACATTTGCAAAAATTTTGCGGTATGTATGAATTTCGCAATCGTCTAAAATTAAACAAAGGAGATAATTAAGTTGAAAATAATTAAAGAAAGGTGTAACCCATGCCGCAAAATCGCTTTTGATTCTGTAGAGCATGGGCGGCATGGTACTAAAAAATGCAAAAAGTCTTAATGAAGGGCAATGAAGCCCTTGCCGAGGCCGCAATCCGCGCAGGGTGCAAGTGCTACTTCGGCTATCCGATTACCCCCCAAAACGAAATCACCGCCTACATGTCCAAGAAACTGCCGAAAATCGGCGGCGTGTTTGTGCAGGCAGAGTCGGAAATTAGCGCGGTGAATATGCTTTACGGCTGTGCGGGGAGCGGCGCACGGTGCATGACCAGCTCGTCCTCGCCCGGTATTTCGCTCAAGGCCGAGGGCATTTCCTACTTAGTCGGCGCGGATTTGCCTTGCGTTGTCGTCAATGTTCAGCGGGGCGGGCCGGGTTTGGGTACAATTCAGCCGTCACAACAGGATTACTGGCAAGCCACACGGGCAATGGGCCACGGCGACATGAGAATCCCCGTGCTTGCGCCGTCTTCGGTGCAGGAAATGGTGGATATGGCGGGGCAAGCCTTTGAGTTGGCCGAAAAGTATCGCACTCCCGTGATGATTTTGGCGGACGGTATTCTCGGGCAGATGATGGAGCCGGTTGCTTTTGGTGAAGTTGATTCCGACTTGACAAGCGGCGAAATTAAATTGCAGTCATGGGGTGCAACCGGCCACGGCAATAAACGCCCGCCCCACAGAATAAATTCCCTCTACTTACAAGCGACCGACCTTGAAAACAGCATAAACGAGCGTGCAAAGCGGCACAGTAACATAAAAGCCGAACACTCGGCGGCGGTTGCGCGCGATACCGATGATGCGAGCATTGTCGTGGCGGCGTACGGCTCGGTGGCGAGGATTGCACAGTCGGCGTGCGATATGGCGCGTGCGGACGGCGTGAATGCGGGGCTGTTCCGGCCGCAGACATTGTATCCTTATCCCGAAAAGCAGTTGCAAGAAGCTTGCAAGACCGCGAAAGCCGTGCTTGTGACCGAGATGTCGATGGGGCAAATGGTTGACGATGTCAAGCTTGCGCTGAATTGCAACCTGCCTGTGGAATTTTTCGGCAGGACAGGCGGCTATGTCCCTGACCCGACCGAGATTCTCGCGAAAATTAAGGAAATGGAGGGAAAGTGTAATGCCTGATTTCAAAAGACCTAAGGCCTTGCTCGATGTAACAACTCACTATTGCCCCGGGTGTACACACGGGATTATTCACAGATTGGTTGCGGAAGTAATCGACGATATGGGGATTGAGGGCGATACTATCGGGATTTGCCCTGTTGGTTGCTCGGTGCTCGAGTATAATTATTTTGCATGCGATATGATGCAAGCTTCGCACGGGCGCGCACCTGCCGTTGCTACGGGCGTGAAACGCACTCAGCCCGACAAGTTTGTATTTACTTATCAAGGCGACGGAGACCTTGCCGCTATCGGCACTGCCGAGACTGTTCATGCGGCGGCACGGGGCGAGAACGTCACGGTAATCTTCGTCAACAATACTACCTATGGCATGACGGGCGGGCAGATGGCGCCGACCACCTTACCCGGGCAGGTTACGCAGACCTCGCCCTACGGCAGGAACGTCAAAACCGAGGGCTACCCTGTGCGGGTCTGCGAAATGCTCTCGACTTTGGACGGCGTGGCGTATGCCGAGAGGTGCGCGGTCTACGACCCGAAAAGCATTGCCGCCACTAAGCGGGCAATCAGAAAGGCTTTTGAAACTCAAAAGGCAAAGCGGGGCTTTTCTATAGTCGAAATTCTCTCGAATTGCCCGACCAACTGGGGCTTGACGCCGATTAAATCCCTCGAACGTGTTAAGGCGGACATGGTGCCGTACTATCCTCTTGGTGTGTATAAAAACAAGGAGGTGGCCGAATAATGAGCAAAACTTATGAAATTTTATTCGCCGGGTTCGGCGGGCAGGGCGTTTTGTTCGGGGGAAAGGCGATTAGCGAAATGGGCTTGATTGACGGTAAGGAAGTCTCGTGGATGCCGTCGTATGGGCCTGCAATGCGCGGCGGTACTTGCAATTGCTCGGTTGTAATAAGCGACACGCCAATAGGCTCACCCGTGGTGAATTACCCCGATTTGGCGGTGATTATGAACACGCCGAGCTATGAAAAGTTCATCGGCGCGGTAAAGTCCGGCGGGAAGGCGTTTGTCGATTCCTCGCTTACTAATTCGGTTATGTCGGCCCCCGAAAATGTTGAGGTTTTCAACATTCCCGCGACGAAACTTGCCTCCGAGAATAATCTTGTGGGCATGGCGAATATAATCATGCTCGGTAAGCTGATTAAGGAAACAGGCATAGCTTCACAGGCGACCGTTGAGCAAGCCATGAGACTTTGCACTAAGGGTAAAGAAAAGCTGTACGAGTTGAATACGAAAGCGTTAAAACTCGGAGCCGAGTTTTAATGCAGAAATAATAATGCAGAATGCAGAAATAGCATAGTTACGATGTTTGTTTCCGTCGGAAAACGGCTTTGAAGTTAAATTATTTCTGCATTCTGCATTCTGCATTTTTATTTGTTTTTGGGTTATCCTATTCTAAAAGGAGGATAGACCTTTGACTACTGTGTTTCTGATGGGCGATGCGGCCGACAACGGTATTGAAAACCTTATAAAAAGCAATCTTACCAACACTTACAGCGTTACTTATATCAAGGAAAACTCCTTTTCACGCATGGGAAAGGGCTACAATCTGCTTGTGTTTGATTCGCCGCGGTTGGGTAGGGTGGAGTTGGCGGAGTGCATTGTGGTGATGAAGGCGGGGGGCGAAGTCCCCGTTGTCGCACTGCCCGAAAAGAGCATTGTGATTGCCAATTCCGAGAATACCCGCCAGCTTAACGCCCTCGAAACTCACAGGCAGTTGGTGATTTCCTGCGGCAAAGGTATACGCGATACCTTTTCGTTCACCAGCCTGACCCGTGACGGGATTGTGATTTCGCTGAATCGGGAGATTACGGCGTTTTCGGGCAAGAAGATTCAGCCGCTTGAGATTCCCGTGAGGCTTGAGTGTGTGCCGGAAAATGTTTATGATGCGATTGCGTATACCGCACTGCGATTGGTTTTGGACGACTATGATTCGGAAATTGGACTGCTATATTAATGCAGAAATGAGAATGCAGAATTTTAATTAATGCAGAAATGAGAATGCAGAATGCAGAAATAGCATAATTACGATGAGTATTTCCGTCGGGAAACAACCTTATAATTACATTATTTCTGCATTCTGCATTTTGCATTATTATTTATTTTGAGTTCTGCATTATTATTTATTCTGCGGGTTCTTCTTCCGCTGAAACTGCGGTGTTGCCGAGTCCTTGCTTTATTTTGTAGAGCAGTGTGGCGAGTTGCTCCTTTTCTTCGGGGGTTAGTGCCGAGTGGAAAAGTTTCTCGGTTTTGCTGATTACGGCGCGGATTTTTTTGTCGGTCTCCCTGCCCTTTTCGGTTATGTAAACCCGCATTATGCGGGAGTCTTTCTCGTCGTTTTTGCGGGTGACAAGGCCGTCGGTCTCCATGCTTCGCAGGGTAATGCTCACCGTGGGGGCTTTGAGCCCGGTAAGGTTCACGAGGTCGAGCTGATTTACGCCGTCCTTTGCACAGAGCGGGTGCAAAAGCTGCTTGTAGGACAATTTTATGCCGCTCCTCTGCATTTCGAGGCGGGTTTCCTTCTCAAAAAGTTTCGCGAGGTCGTTTGAAAGGGACATGGGTGAGGTTCTTGCTTTCTTTCCGGTTTTCGCCATGTGACAATCCTCCAATTTGGTAGTGTATATCTATAATAACCTATTTTTCATTAAAAGTCAAGCATAATTTACAAAGGGGTTACATAATGAAAAACATCAGCCAAAAAATCGCCTACTGCGGGATTATCTGCGCCTTGTCGGTCATTATCATGACCGGGTCGTTCGTCTACGGCTTTTCGTACGCACTGCCTGCGATTTCGGGGATTATGATTTGGACAATCAGCTTTTTTATCACTTGCAAGTGGGCGTTGCTGTCGTATGCGGCCTCGTCACTGCTGGTGCTGATGATGCCCGCCGACTTGGAGGCGAAGACTGTGTTCATCGTGTTCTTTGGGTTTTACCCGGTTGTGCGGGATAGGTTGCGTGTAATTAAGCCGCTCGTACTGCGGTTTTTGGTGAAACTTGCGATTTTCAACGCCGCTTGCGTGGTGTCGTTTCAGGTGCTGATGGTGCTTATCGGATTGGACAAAATCTTGGAGGGCATGGAGTTTGCGGGGGATATGGCGGTGTGGCTGTTCTGGGGGGCGGCGAATATCGCGTTCTTCTGCTACGAGTTCTGCCTTTCGCAATTGCACTATGTTATATTGAATTGGCTGAAGCCGAGGTTTTTTCGGCGAATTAAATAATCAGCGGTTGAATCTTTTCAATCTCAAACGGCGTTTCTTGGTAGACGCAGAAATTCAGCCAGTTGGAGTACATCAGGCTGCCGTGGCCGCACCATGAGTTTATTGGCTCTAACTCGGGGTTGTCGGCGGGGAAATAGTTGTAAGGCAGGGCGGTGTCCATGCCTTTTTCTTTGTCGCGTAGATACTCGTTTTTGAGGGTGTCGCGGTCGTATTCAATGTGCCCTGTGACGAAAATCTGTCTGCCTGTTTTGTCTGCGATTATGTGCGCGCCGGATAGCTCGGACGATGCCAACAGTGTCAGGTTCGGGTGGCTCTGGATTGATTCAATTGCGATGTCGGTGTAGCGGGACATGGGGGCGTTGAAAACATCGTCGAAGCCTTTGAACAGCGGGTGATTCTTGACATGCACTTTCTGCGGGTATACCCCGAAAAGCTTTTTCTCGAGCGGGTATTTGTCGAGGCCGTAGTGGTAATACAGGCCCGCTTGCGCCCCCCAGCATATGTGAATGGTGCTGTGGGCGTTGGTTTTGGACCACTCCATAATTCTACAGAGTTCTTCCCAATAGGTCACTTCTTCAAACGGCAACAGCTCCACCGGTGCGCCCGTGATGAACAGCGCGTCGAAGTACTTGTCTTTGATGTCGTCAAAAGTCGTGTAGAACATTGTCAGATGCTCTTTTGAGGTGTTTTTGGACTTGTGTGTGGCGGTTCGCACGAAGGTCATGTTGACTTGCAGCGGCGTGTTGCTCAACAGCCGCAACAGCTGTGTTTCGGTCTCTATTTTTGTCGGCATGAGGTTGACGATTGCCGCTTCAAGCGGGCGTATATCCTGATGGAGCGCGCGTTCCGGGCACATCACGAAGACGTTCTCGGCTGAGAGGGTTTTGTAGGCGGGGAGGCTCTGTGGTATGTTTATGGGCATTGGTGGTTCTCCTTAGTGTTTAGTGTTTCATGGACTTTGAGGGGGGCGGAGGGGGGTAGTAGGGGCAGAGGGGGGTAGTAGGGGTACGGCGGGCGCCAATAAGCCCCGGCTCGCCTTTTTCGCTTGGGAAAG
>WRMK01000139.1 GCA_009777155.1 Oscillospiraceae bacterium | reverse complement strand
TCAAGGTCGGCGTCTTCCGGATTTGCGTAAATATTCAAGATGAAATTAAGGGACAGTACTTTGAATTTCAACTGCTTGCTTATCCGAGTGTATTTCTTAATCAAGGCTTTTGTCGCGTTGTCAAGCAGTTTCACAAGCCCGAGCGCGAAAAGTATAAAAAAACAGAGCAAATTAGCAGTGTTTTCACTCAAAAACTGCCGCAAAAACTCGCCCGCATAGAGCGAAATGCCCAAAAAAACACTGCAAATTACGCTGATTGTCAAGACCGACACGGCGGGGATTCGTATTTTTTTCGCCCCGTACGCAAAGGACGACACGAACGCGTCGGCAGAGACGGCGAGCACGAGTATAACGGCTTGTATAAAATAATCTTTCATGAAAAACCCCCTGCCGACATTTTATGTCTGGTAGGGGGTAAGGGTGAGCGATAGCGTGAACACGCTCTAATAGCGATTGCAACCGTTGTAACAGCCGTAATTGCCGTTGTTACAGCGATAATTGCCGTTACAGCCACCCGAATAATTGCGGTTGAGGGCAAATGCCGTGGGATACGGAACAGGCCCGCCGTTGCTGTAGCATTCGCCGTTGTAGCAACCGTTGTTGTGGCAATTGCCGTTGTAGCAACCGTTGTTGTAGCAATTGCCGTTGTAGCAACCGTTGTTGTAGCAATTGCCGTTGTAGCAACCGTTACCATTGCCGTTGCAATGACCGTTTCTGCGCCTTCCGAAGCCAAAAAGATTACAAATTCCGCACATAATGAACCGTCCTTTCTTTGTTACAAATTTCTACATTATATGCCAAATTTCCCTATAGTGTGACCCAAAAAAATAACACTTGCAAAATATTTATTTTTGTGCTATACTACTATTAAAACAATATGGAAAAATTTGTAAGACGAAAGGATTAAAGAAAATGTTAATTACACGAGATACCATTATAGGCGACATTCTCGACCTGAACGCGCAGGCGGCAGTCCCGCTTTTGCGCGAGGTCGGCATGAACTGCCTCGGCTGTCCGTCGGCACGGAGCGAGAGCGTGGGACAAGCCTGCGAAATCCACGGCGAGGACGCGGATGCACTAATCAGCAAGCTCAACAACGTGATGAACCAATGAGAGACTTTTTTACTCCGAAAATTCTCGGCGAATTTTCTCCGCAGGGCAGGCAAAGCCCGCCCTTTGGCCTAAAACTTGATTCGCGGCTTGCGGCGGTGGTGTCACTTGTGCGCGTGGGGAGCAGTGTTGCGGATATTGGCAGTGACCACGCGCTTTTGCCGTGTTTCCTCTGGCAATGCGGGTTCACGGACATTATCGCCACCGACATTAACCCCGGCCCGCTCGAATTTGCCCGCAAAACACTGCAAAAGTACGATGCAACCGGCGTGCAACTTCTTCAGACGGACGGGCTTCGCGGCGTACCGCCACGCGACGACATAATTATCGCGGGGCTGGGCGGCGAGACGATTGCGAAAATCCTCGCCGACTGCGAAAATGCCCACAAGAAACCCAATTCAAACACTCGTTTCATTCTGCAACCCATGACAAAGCACGAGGAGTTGCGGCGGGGGTTGTATCGCGCGGGTTTTGAAATTCTCGCCGAGATTTTTGCAGTTTCCGCAAAAAAATTTTACACGATTATTCACGCAAAATTTACGGGGAAAACTTGCGAAATTGACGAAATTTTCGCGTATATTGGCAAGCAAAACAACCCGATTTACATTAAAAACAGGCTCGAAAAAATCCAAAAAGCCGCAAAAGGCAACCCGAAATTCGCAGTTTTGGCCGCTGAAATAGAAAGGAAATTCCCATGAAAGTAAGTGAAATTTATACATTTTTAGACACAATCGCGCCTTTTAATCTTCAAAAAAGTTACGATAATTCGGGGGTTTTAATTGGCGAAAAAAACGCGGAAATTAGACGAATTTGCGTCTGCCTTGACATCACACTTGACGTAATCGACGAGGCGAAAAAGCAAGGTGCGAACCTGATAATTTCGCACCACCCCGTGATTTTCAACCCGCTGAAAGGCATACTCGGGCACTCACCCGTGAGCGAGTTAATTCGCAACGAAATTAACGCGATTTCCGCCCACACAAATTTCGACGCGGTGATTATGGGGGATTTAATGTTGGGGTTACTCGGGCTTAAATCAACCGATGAAATTCTCGACGACGGCTCTCTGAAAACCGCCGAATTACCGAGCGAAATTACAGCGGAAGAACTCGCAAAAAAGTGTAAAGTTGCGTTCGATTCCCCGGTTGTAAAATACGTCGCGGGAAGTGACAACTTGATAGGTAAACTCGCTGTTTGTGCGGGTTCAGGCGGGAGCGTTTTGGACACAGTAATCGAAAATAATTGCGACGCCTTTATCACGGGCGAAGTCAAGCACAGCGATTTTGTCAAGGCGAAAAACAGCGGATTAACATTAATTGAAGCAGGCCATTTTCACACCGAAAAAATTTTTTGCGACTTTATAAAATCTAAACTTGCCCAAAATTTTGCTGATTTACCTGTGTTTATTTCTGAATTTTCAGCAGATTTTTGCGAGTATGTAAAATAGGAGAAAATTATGCTAAAAGAAACTTTTGAACTTGACAAATTCGAGAAAGTTGACAAGGTAATTTCCTTTGTAAAGGCTAATGTTTACTCGATATTTGTGCTTTTGCCGTTAGCGGCTTTGTGCGTTTATATTTACATTCGCGTACAGAGTCCGACGACCGATAGTTTTAATGGTTTTGCATTTAGTTTTAATATGCTTTTAGGTTGTTTTTACTCCATTTTTCTAATTGTTTTGCATGAATTAACTCACGCTTTTGTATTCGCATTTTTCTGCAAAAACAAGCACAAAAGTATAAAGTTTGGCATTGACAAAAAGACCCTTTCACCGTACTGTCACTGCAAGGAAATATTAACAATTTCGCAGTACAGATTAGGTGGCGCCGCGCCGCTATTTACGACGGGTTTGTTGCCATTTTTGATTGCATTAATCACCGGATATTCACCGCTTATGGTGGCGAGTATTCTTCTGATAATTGGCGCGGGCGGCGATTATACGATACTTTTGATGTTAATTAAAGAAGAAAAAACTTCATTCGTGGAGGACCACCCAACCTTAGTCGGATGCGTTGTTTATCGCACTTTACACGAGGTTGATAAGTAAAAAGTAGGAGAAATTATGGCACTTTCAGGTGGGTTTTTGCATGTAGTGAAAACCGAAATGTTGAACTTAGGATTAATAGGCGCACGAGTCGAGAAAATCCATCAACCGTCGCGCGAAGAAATCGTTTTGTCACTTCACACACATGGCGGCGCGCAAAAGTTACTGTTCTCTGCAAACCCCGCCACAGCGCGGGTTTGTCTGACTTCGCGAACCCCCGAAAACCCGCCTGTCCCGCCCATGTTTTGTCAACTTTTGCGTAAAAAACTTTGCGGCGGGCGGCTAATTGAAATCGCACAGGATGGCTTGGAACGCATAATTTTTTTCAGGTTTCAATGCCGAAACGAAATCGGCGACGAGGAATTTATCACACTTTCAATTGAAATTATGGGCAGAAGCAGTAACTTAATTTTACTGTTGCAAAAGGGTCCGGAACTGCGAATTATAGACGCCATAAAGCGGGTCACAGACGAGGTTTCGTCGGTTCGGCGAGTGCTCCCCGGACTGCTTTACGAACTGCCACCACGAGAAAATCGACTATCACTTCTAAGTTTTTCACAAGTTGAATTTGAACAGAAACTGCAAAATTTTTCAAGTGAAAAACTACACAAAGTGTTAATTAAAATCTTCGAGGGAATTTGCCCGCTTTTCGCGCGGGAAGCGGCTTTCAGGGCAAGCGGGGACACCGATGTGGCTGTAAGTGACATCGATAGCGAAAAAATTATACGTTTAGTAGAATTTATGAGGCTCGCAAGTGTGTCACTAAGCGAAAAACCCACGCCCGTAATGCTTAGTGACACTGAAAATAAACCCTGCGCTTTTGCTTTCATCGACATAAAACAGTACGGAACCGAGGGCATAACCGTGCAGCATTTCAACTCCGCAAACGCCCTCATAGACTGCTTTTACCACGAACGCGCAGAATTAAACAGAATAGCACAGCGGGCGGGTTCGATGCTGAAAACTTTGAACAATCGTTATGAGCGGGTTCTGCGGAAAATTGATGCGCGACGTTCGGATTTGGCGGCTTGCGCCGCACGAGAAAAATTTCGCAAGTGGGGAGAGATGATTAATGCAAATTTATACCGACTTAAAAGCGGCGCGGAATCGCTCACCGCGCACGATTACGAGAGTGGCGAAGAAGTAGTAATCCCACTTGACACCCGCCTTGCCCCCGCCAAAAACGCGCAAAAATATTACGCAGAGTATAAACGGCTGCAAAACGCCGAAAAAGCCCTCGCTGACTTGATTAAAGACAGCGAGCAGGAATTAATTTACCTCGAAAGTGTGTTGGACGCGGCATCCCGCGCCGTCACCGATTCCGACTTGCTCGAAATCAAGCGAGAACTGATAGAAACAGGGTATTTGCGCGGAAATGCCACTACTGCAAATTCCAAAAACTCAAAAAAACCGAAGCAGGAAAAGCCCGCAGAACCGCTGAAATTCCGCTCAACTGACGGTGAATTAATTTTAGTCGGCAGAAATAACAGGCAAAACGATGCGCTGACTTTGAAGACCGCAAAGCCCGATGAAATCTGGCTTCACGCCAAGGATTACGCAGGTTCGCACGTTGTAATTAAGTCCGCAAAACCCTCCGAAAAAACTTTGCAAGAGGCCGCGCAAATCGCCGCCTACTGCTCGAAAGCGAGGACGTCAAGCCGCGTGCCGATTGATTATACACAAATCCGCTACGTCAAAAAACCCGCCGGCGCAAAGCCCGGAATGGTGATTTTCACACACAATAAAACCTTGTATGTTACGCCGAGTGAGGAGGTTTTTGAGGGGTTGAAAATATAGAAAGTGTGCAAAATCTGCAAACGGAGTTATATTATGAGTGAGAAAAAATTAAAAATGGCACTAATTATTGCGCCACTTTTATTACTAATCTTAACTTTTTTATTAAGCAATTCTTTTCGTTATGGAGTCGGAATGGCGTTTTATCATGTTTTTTCAAACACGAGTGTTTCTGCGCCCGTTGAATTATTGGAAGTAGTTGATAATTATAACGAAATTTGCGAAGACGGCTACCATTTGAAAACCGCCGAATATCCGCTCTACGTCCACACTCACCCGATTGCACACCATGCAATATCGCTCTATCTTGACTTCGGTTTTAAGTTTATAACCGATTCATTTATCGGTTTTCGCGAGAATAATTTTCATGAAAGTCTGCCGTATTTGAAAGAAAATATTAATGAAAAATATCTGAAAAACCCGCATAAAATCAGCGCAAATTCGGCTTTGTTACAGGCGGCATTAATGAGCGAATTTGCAGAATTTTAATAAGAAAGGACCCAAAAAAATGAGAAGCAACCTAATGAAACAAGGCATCAACCGCACCCCCCACCGCGCACTTTTGAAGTCGCTCGGAGTCACTGACAGCGAGATGAAAAAGCCGTTCGTAGCGGTGATTAGCGCGGCGAGTGAGTACGTTCCCGGGCATAGTCACTTGCACGAAATTTCGCGCGCCGTGAAGGACGGAATACGAAATGCGGGCGGCGTTCCGTTTGAGTTTTTCACAATCGGCGTTTGCGACGGGCTCGCGATGAACCACAACGGCATGCGATATTCGCTGTGTTCACGCGAGTTAAT